>LFRU01000032.1:623-37416 GCA_001512495.1 Syntrophothermus sp. DTU052
AACCCGACCTGGACCTTCTTATACCGCAAATTCATACCCATCCTGGTGGAGGCGGGGTACCGGGTGGTGAGTCCGGACTTGATCGGGCTGGGTATGTCGGAAAAGCCCTGTAATGACTATTACAATTCCCTGCTGCATCATACCTCCAATCTGGATCAGCTCGTGACCAAGCTGGGCCTCAAGAATGTCACCCTGGTTATGCAGGACTGGGCGGGGCCGATTGGACTGGGCTATGCGATAAGGAGGCGGGAAAACGTGAAAGCCATGCTGCTTATGAGCACCTGGGCCTGGACGGATGTTTCCCCCTTTCACAGCTCGATATTTCCGTGGCGGATGATGCACGCGCCAGTAGTGGGACCCTATTTCCTGCAGCGCCGTAATGCCCTAACCGAGAGAGGTCTTTGGTTAAGCGTGGTGAACCGGGAACGGATGACGGACGAGGTCATTGATGGTTATCGCTTTCATATGCAGTCCTACGATGAGCGCGGAGCCTTTCTGCGTTTCCCGAGGATGATACCCCTGGGGGAACAGAACAAGGAGAATACCGGCTACGACATAATCAAGCAGATCGAAGAGCAGCTGCCCGGGTTGGACATTCCTGCGCTCATAATCTGGGGAGAGCCGGACGATGTCTTCCCCAAAGAGTGGGCACAACGATTTTATGAAATCCTTCCTCGAGCCGAAAAACCCATCTATGTCAAGGCCAAGCATTTTATCCAGGAGGACGAACCCGAGTTCATCTGCCAGGAATTGATCCGGTTTTTAAGAAGCCTGTGAAGGAGTGAAGTCTGTGCGTTGGATTAATTTTGCTGATAAATTGCCGGGTTATCGTCGGGAACTGGTACTGGCGGAAACCAGGCTGGATCACTATGATGAGTTTCGCCGGTTCTTTCGCCAGGAACTGCAACTGCAGCCCGGAGACGTGGATGGAGGTAACAACCATTACTTCCAGGCAGACAGCGGAAGGATTTACGAGGTCGTATTTGTCGGGAAAACCGGGCGTCCTTTCCCCTGCGGGCTGGAGATTCTGCTGCTGGTAGAGGATATAGACCCGCTGCCGGAAGACGATGAGATCGATAAGGACCTGTGGGAATTCCTGCGGTGGATTATTGCCGGAGTCGGCGGGGAATGGACATTGGAAGCCCTGGAATCGACCGGATATCTTTACCGGGTACCGTTCGCCCGGCGACCGGTGAAGTAATAACATCAGCGGTGATAAGACTCAAACCTGGTTATTAAATAACCGGAGCAGTGAAACATTCCCTCATCTCCGGTAGAGCTTGTGTTGTCACGGACTAACGGGGCCGGCGTTGGCAAAACAACCCTGGGCTGTAGCCACAATACGGTCCTCCCAGGTTACAGTAGCCCTGGTAAAACCCAACCGGGACCCGATGGAAACCACCTCCGCCTCGACCACAACCTGAGCCCCCACCGAGGGTGAACTGACAAGATGCAGGGTGAGTTCTGCGGTTAGAGGTCTTATGCCCATCGTAGCAAGGGCATTGCCCATGGCGGTATCTAC
The DNA here is from genome assembly GCA_001512495.1 of Syntrophothermus sp. DTU052. Taxonomy (GTDB): domain Bacteria; phylum Bacillota; class Syntrophomonadia; order Syntrophomonadales; family DTU052; genus DTU052. The sequence continues at coordinate 2,146 of LFRU01000032.1, forward strand.
CATAGTGGCGATGACTCCTCCGTGGGGGTTACCCTGGGCATTGCAGTGCCGGTGGTCGAGCGTGAGGGCGTACCGAGCCCATCCCCGGCCCAAACCGCTGGGTTTAAGGCCAAGCATATTATAGAAAGGGGCTTGCAGGTTATGCTCGATTAGCGTATTAAAGAGTTCTTCGTCCAGACCTTGGTTTTCAATCTCGGACACCACCGACACTCCTTTACAATAAGGTATTCCCTGATTCGAAATTCGAAGGTCCAGAAATCCCCGTTATTCATTCCTTATCGCTTCCAGTGCCGAGAGGTTCATGGCCCGCCGTGCCGGGAGATAGCCGGAGATAACACCGATCAACGTGGCAAATACTACGGCGGCGATTGCAAGCTGCGGGGGTATTATGGACATGGCATTCACCCCGCCGGGGGAAAACTGCCCGGCAAAGTGTGCGTACCCTTTATTCAATCCGAAAGAGGTCAGGTAGCTTAATGCCAGCCCAATTATCCCGCCCCCCAGGCCGATCATGGCTGCTTCCAGCAAAAACAGTTTCTGAATATCGGAGATATCAGCCCCCAGGACCTTGATGATACCAATCTCTTTGGTTCTTTCATAGATACTCATCATCATGGTGTTGGCAATTCCTATGGCAGCCACCAGGAGGCTGACGGCTCCAATGGCCCCCAGGATGGCCATGATGGTTCGGGACTGCTTCTGCATTGATTCCAGTATGTCGGAGAGGCTGGAGGTCTGGTATCCCATATCTTTGATCTGCTGCTGGATCGATTCGACCTGGTTGATGTCCCGGGCTTTGACTCGTATCGACGAATACTGGTCTTCCTGCCCGTTCCGGGACGGTCTCTGGCCGGTTGCACGCTGGTCTTCCTTAATGATTTCCTCCAGGGCCTTCAGGTTCATATAGGCGTTGTAATCCTTTTCATTGTTTGATTGTTCAAGAATTCCGACCCCTTTGGCTTCGTGAGGTTCAGGAGGATTATAATCCGGGTCCGGGTTGGAACGACGAGGCTCTCCATAATTGTGATCAGTGCTTATCATGAGTTTGCCGCTCAAGAGGTCTACAGGCGGTTCCGGCTGTGGTTCATTGGGGTCTCCCCGAAAGTACATCCGCATCATCCCCTGATCACCTCTTGCTCTGGGATTGTAGAAGTTAAAGGCCACCATCTTACCGAACACTATGGCGTTCTTATCGGAGTTCAGCAGCAGGCGGCCGGTTTCTACTTTAAAATCAAAATCGTCCATAACCTCGGGGTCAATACCGATTATGGATACCCCGGCTACCATCCTGCCGGAAACTATCTTCATGTAGCTGTGTTTCTCCGCCATAACCGCCTGAACGCCGGGAATTCTTTTGAATGCGGCTACTGCCTCCTCGTCCAGGCGGGCCTGCTGGGTCGTCTGCTGCGATCCTTCGCTGTACCACTGATACGAGGAGTAGACCTGGATAACATTAAGGCTGCCCATGCCGGAGAGACTCTCTTTCATGGCTTTATCCATCGCCAGACCGAGCGAGAGCATTACCACGATAGAAGCGGTGCCGATTACTACTCCCAGCACCGTAAGGATGGCTCGGGTTTTCCTTCGCATCAGATTTCTATAGCTCATGGAAATGAGGTCCAGATTATTCATCTAAGAACATTGCCTCTTTTGCTTTTTTCTTCTTACGGTAGATCAAAAATCCGATTGCAGCCAGCAGCACCAGTAGGCCGGGGATCATCCACCACTTAAAAACAGACTGGTTGGTGGGGACCATCGGCGGCTCCATGTCGCCCGGGGTCGGCACCGGCATGGGTTCACCGACTACCAGTGTGAACTCTTTCTCCGTTTGATAGTGCCGGCCGCCGTCGTCATCATACTCAAAAATGATCTTCCCCGGGAGTTCACCGGTTTCGCCGGGAATTACGGTAACATCATAGTAATCGCTTTTCCCGGTTTCCAGAGTCCCCAAAAACAAATAGCCGTCATTGATCTGAAAATCGCCGGCAGTGTATATCTGCAGGTTGCGGATGGTGGCCCGACCGGTATTATAAAAGTCCACGGAAACGGTGGCCGGACTGCCGGAGAAGGCCGGGGAAACCACGGGGTCGGTTATCAGCAGCTTAACGGCCTGCATGACCGGGATGCTGATGACCTCCTTTTCAGATAGCTTGTTTCCCTCGGAGTCCTGAAACTCGATATCAGCGGAAATGCTGTAGGTCTGAGATTCTGCATTCTCTTTCGGCTTTAGTCTGATGCCAGCGTCCACCGTTTCTCCCGGTCCGATTTCCCGTATGTAAAGGGTACTGCCGCTGCCTACCGGGACAAAGGCCTGTCCGTCCGAATTCAGACTTATCTTGATGTTTTTGACTGCCGTCTTTTGGCTGGTATTGGTGAAGGACATATTCAGGGCAAATACCTGCCCGGGAACGGCGAAATCGCCGCTTCCGTAACTGTAGTTGCCAATCAGGATCCGGGGGATCAGGTCATCCTGGCTCCCTTTGCCGGCTACCGGTAGATAAACCTTGGTCTCGGTTTTGTACTCCTGATCATACTCATCCTTGCAGTTGATGGTGAGATCCAGGATATAGGTTCCGGTCTTGGTCTCCGGGTCCACATGGATCCGGAAGGTTACCGGTTTGATTTCCCGGGATTTCATTTCACCCAGTTTCTGGGTGTCCGACCAGTTGTCCAGAGTCAGTCCGCTGTTAAAGCCGGTAAGGCTGACCCTCACGTCTGTAACCGGCAGATCTCCTTCGTTGTTGAGGACCAGCGTAACCAGAGTTGATTTGCCGGCTGGGAGACGCTCATCCGGCAGGCGGACATTCATCAGGCTTACGGCCGGCTGGCGGTAATCATTAACAATTTCCACGTATAGGGTGCCGCTTATCTGCCCCCCGCCATAATCGGAGTCATATTTGACGCTGACGTCGACGGGGTAGACTCCCGGCTTGGTGTTGGCGGGCACGGTCAGCTTGAAGCCTGCTACGACCGTGCCGGAGGTAATCGAGGATATGTGTTTGGTAAAGGTCATTTTCTCAGACTTAAAGGGAAACTTGGACAGATCACCAACCACCAATGATACCTCCACGTTTTTGGCCGTACCGTTCGTGGTGTTTTCTATGGGAACGTCGAGCGAAACCGTCTCCCCGGCTTTGAAAACCGGCATCCATCTGTCCCCGGGGATTATTAGATGCGGGGCTTCGCGTATCACCTCACCTGCATCGAGGCCATTACTGGCTGCTGCCACCGGCAGGCACCCAAAGACCAGTATGAGTACTAAACCGCATAATTGTACTAGACGTCCAATTCTCATCGTATCAACCCTCGCTTATAAAATTATCTTCAATTTTTTCTATGGAGCCGTCCAGAATATGGACTGTCTTGTCTGCAATACTGGCCACGTCACTATCATGGCTGACAATGATTAGGGTTTGCCGGTTTTCACGTGCCAGTTTCAGGATCAGCTCTTTAATCTCCCGGGTGGTTTTAGAGTCCAGGTTTCCGGTGGGTTCATCGGCCAGCATCAAGGTGGGCTTGCACACGAAAGCCCGGGCGATTCCAACCCTCTGCTGCTGTCCCCCGCTCATCTGGGTCGGCAGGTGGTTCATATGGGTCTTCAAGCCCACGGCGTCCAGCATGCGGGCGGCTTCTCTCTCCCGGATATTTCTTTTGATCCCGCGGAAAGTCAGGGGCAGGGATACATTTTCCAGAGCAGTCAGGGTGGGCAGCAGGTTATACGACTGAAAGACAAAACCGATAAACCGCTGCCGGAACAGGGCCAGCTGGCGCTCATTCATTTTCTCAATCCGGTTGCCGTTTATTTTGATGGTACCGCGGGTGGGTTTCTCTAACCCCGCTATGAGGTGGAGCAGGGTGGACTTTCCAGACCCTGAAGTGCCAAGAATACAGCAGATTTCACCGGATCTGATGTTGAGGGAGACGTTGTCAAGGGCCACCACCTTTTCATCTCCCACCCGATAAACCTTGCGGAGGTTTTCAATTTCGACGGTGTATTTATCCACATTTAAGCTCCTCGATCTGGTGCTCGTCTTTAATACGAGTGTTTTGCAGAATTCTTTCACCAAATTATACCATGAAAGACGGAAGGGGTGGCTCGAAAAATCACTGTATCATTCGAGATTTTCGGATTCTATTGTTGTTCCCCGCCTATCATTTTCACATGTAGTAGTATAAAATGGAGTCAGCCTAAAAAATTGTATAACGTGAACAGGTGCCCCACCGGGGATAATAGGGAAGCCGGGAGCTTTATGAGCTCACAGAAGCCGGCGCGGTCCCGCCACTGTGACGGGGAGCGAGCCTACGATTAAAACCACTGGATTCTGCCGGGAAGGTGTAGGTAAGCCATGAACCGGAGCCAGGAGACCTGCCTGTTCACCTGGCAACCTGCCTTCGAGGAAAGGGGGGAACAGCAGCGTGTTGAGTACTACGGGTTCTCGTCCAATCGTTCATTGGCCGGGGACCTTTTTTCTTGGCACCATGATGGTATGTCCGCGCGGGGGAGGGTATGTATTGATAAAAGACCTATCCGCGTGCGGATAGTGGAGGATGATGCTTTACACGGAGTTGTAATCCATGTACGGATATGGGGGTCGGTATTGTCATGAATGATCTGGGACTTGCTATAACCTCACTGGACCAAAAGGCTATGGTTCTGGCCAGGGAGCGGCTCGACCGCCTGGCCAAACCACCGGGGAGCCTGGGAGTTTTGGAGGAGATTGCCATCCGGCTTTCCGGGATTACCGGAAGGGTGCCTCCGGTGGTGCAGAATAAGGCCATCATCATTATGGCGGGGGATCACGGGATAGCAGACGAAGGGGTGAGCAGCTATCCGCAGTCTCTAACCCGGCTTATGGTCTATACTATTCTTCGAGGAGGTGCAGCCGTCAACGTCCTGGCGCGGCAGGCGGGTGCCAGGACTCTGGTGGTGGATATGGGAGTGAAGGGCAGGATTGAACACCCCGGAATCCTGGACCGCAAGATCCGGGATGGGACCGCCAACATACTCCAGGGTCCGGCCATGACCGAGGAAGAGGCGAGGCGGGCGGTGATGGCCGGTCGTGATATTGCTTGCGCGGCCATTGATCAGGGAATCGAACTGCTCGGAACCGGGGAGATGGGTATTGGCAATACCACGGCCAGTTCTGCCATTCTGTCAGTGTTATGCGGTTTTCCTCCGGAGTTGGTGGTGGGACGCGGCACCGGCTGTGACGAGCGGCGCCTGCAACACAAGCGTGATATTATAAGCCGGGTACTGGAGAAGCATCAGCCCGATCCCCGGAACCCGGTGGAGGTTCTGGCCAAAGTTGGAGGTCTGGAGATCGCCGGTCTGGCTGGGTGTATCCTGGGGGCAGCCTCAAGAAGAGTACCGGTGGTAATCGACGGTTTTATCTCTTCGGCTGCGGCCCTGGTTGCCAGTCGGTTCGATGCAGGGGTTAAGGATTTTATCTTCGCTTCGCACCTGTCCGAGGAGACCGGACACGATATCATGCTCAACATGCTGGGAGTCAGGCCGATGCTGCATATGCGCATGCGCCTGGGAGAGGGCACCGGTGCGGCTCTGGCTTTCGGCCTGATAGACGCAAGTGTCAGGATTCTGCAGGAGATGGACACCCTGGATGCGGTAATGGACCTTGATGATCGATAACCGCCAAACCGGGTTTACATAATCAGGAAATCTAGTGAAGGAGGCCGTGATGTATAAGTCACGAAAAATACCGGTTCTGGTTCTGCTGATGGGGCTGGCGTTGATCAGCGGCTGCAGCACCCAGCCCTCTGTGCCGCCGGCGGTTAAGGAGGAGCCCGGATATCCGGTAACCATCCACGATGACCTGGGACGCCGGGTATCTATCGCCAGAGAACCGCAGCGGATAGTTTCATTATCACCCAGCAATACCGAGATTCTCTACGCTCTCGGATTGGAGTCACGGATTAAAGGAGTTACAACGTACTGCAACTACCCGGAAGTCGCACGGCAGTGTGAGAAGATCGGGGGATTCAGTGATCCCAACCTCGAGATGATAATAGCTGTGGAACCCGACCTGGTGGTGGCGGAGAGCATACACGGCCAGGTGATACCATCCCTGGAGAAGGCCGGAATCCCGGTGCTGGTGGTGGAGCCCCGGCGGCTGCCGGATATTAGCGGAGCCGTGGAGGTGATCGGCCGGGCTACCGGAAACCGCGCCGAGGCCGAGCGTCTGGCTGGACAGATCAGGGACAAGATGGAACAGGTTCAGTCGAGGGTTGACCGGGCCTCGGCTCGTCCCCTGGTTTACTTTGAAATCTGGCACCAGCCGCCGATGACTGCGGGACCGGGTACTTTGATTGACGACCTGATCACCGTATGCGGAGGGATTAACCTGGCCGCAGATGCCGCCACCTCGTATCCGGAGATAAGTGAAGAGGTGATTTTCCTGCGCAATCCGGAAGTGATCATTTACCAGCAAAGCCATGGAGATGCGGCGATCAATCCCATGAACCGCAAGGGAGGGTGGCAGAAGCTCAAAGCCGTTCAGTCCGGGCGGGTTGAACCCATAAATCCGGATATCGTCAGCCGGGCGGGTCCAAGGGTAATCGAGGCCATGGATGCTCTGCTGCCCATAATCCACCCGGAACTGGTATTGTGAGGTGATCGAAATAGTTTTTTTCAAGCGCCATGCCCTTTGGCTGTTAACGGTTGCCCTCCTATTATTGGTGCTGCTGGCAGCAGCCATCGGGAGCGTCTACATATCACCCCTCCGGGTCTTGGAGATTTTGCTTCATCGCTTGCCGGAGTTCTCCGCGCAGATGGTTCCGGACTGGCCGGAGAGCTATGAGACGATAATCCTTTTAATCAGACTGCCGCGGGTGGTCCTGGCCCTGGTGGTGGGTTCGGCCCTGGCCCTGGCGGGGACCATCTTCCAGGGGCTGTTCAAAAATCCTATGGCCGATCCCCACATTATTGGAGCCTCGGCCGGAGCCGGCCTGGGAGCGGCCATCGCCATCTCCCTGGGATTGAGTGTAAGCTGGAAAGGCCTGGGAGCCGTACCCTTACTGGCTTCGGCCGGGGCGTTCTTGGCCGTGATTCTGGTATACAGATTGGCCAGAAGCAGGGGGGTGGTGCCTATTCCCAACCTCCTCCTGGCCGGGTTGGCTCTGAACTCTTTGCTCTCTGCCCTCATCTCCCTGTTGATCTATTTCGGACAGGATCAGATGCACACCATTGTCTTCTGGCTGATGGGCGGGCTTTCCGGTCGTTACTGGAATTATGTGTTTTATACCCTGCCGTACCTGTTGGCCGGCCTGGCGGTGGCGGTTTATTACGCCCGAGATCTCAATCTGATGCTGCTGGGGGAGGAAACGGCCCACAACTTGGGAGTTGAGGTGGAGAAGGTCAAAGCCGTTCTTCTGCTGGTGGCTTCTGTACTGACCGGAGCCGCGGTGGCTGCCAGCGGCATGATCGGGTTTGTTGGCCTCATCGTTCCTCATGTGGCGAGAATCTTGGTCGGTCCGGATCACCGCCTGCTGGTCCCGGTTTCCATCCTGTCGGGGGCTATTCTTCTGCTGGGGGCCGACATCCTGGCGCGCACGGTTCTGGCTCCGGTAGAACTGCCGTTGGGAGTGGTTACGGCTTTGTTCGGGGCTCCGTTTTTTATTATGCTGCTGCGGCGTACCGGGAGTCATTTTACAGAGGCAGGTGATTGACAGTGCCGGATTTTCTTGCTGTCCGGGATCTAACGTGCGGATATGCGGCGCCGGTTTTGGAAGACCTGAATTTCCAGATCGGGCAGGGAGCTCTGGTTGGAATAATCGGACCCAATGCCTCGGGCAAGACCACCTTGCTCAAAACCCTGTGCGGGCTATTGCGGCCCCGGAGCGGTCTGGTTTTGCTGGAGGGACAGATTCTCCATAACCTGAAACCGGCCATCAGATCCCGACAGGTAGCAGTGGTGGGGCAGGGGGTACGCATTGCCTTTGCCTTTTCTGTAGCCGAGGTGGTGATGATGGGACGCCACCCTTATATACCCAGGATGGGATCGCCATCTTCGCAGGATTGGGAAAAGGTGGAATGGGCTATGGAGGTTACCGGAATTTCGCACCTCGCCCATCGCCCGGTCAGCAATCTGAGCGGAGGAGAACAACAGAGGGTCTTTATCGCCAGGGCTTTGGCACAGGAACCGGAACTTCTGCTGCTGGACGAACCCACCTCATTCCTGGATATCGGCCACCAGGTGGAGATACTTGATCTGCTTAAACAGCTGAACCGCCGGCAGCAAATTGCTGTAGTGATGGCCATCCATGATCTCAATCTGGCGGCACAATACTGTGACCGACTGCTGCTGGTGCACGAGAACCGGGTATTTGCCTGGGGCACGGTTGATGAGGTAATTACCCTAGATAATATCAGAGAGGTATATGGGCAGCCCGTCCTGATCGAGCGCCACCCGGTTTACCGGTGCCCGCAGGTGGTGCTCCTCTCCCGGTTGTCACCTCTTTTTGACCGGGCCAAAAAGGTGCATATAGTAGCCGGCGGAGGTATGGGCAGCGACATCCTGCTTAACCTTGGTCGCTGCGGCCACCGGGTTAGCACCGGGGTTCTGAACCGGGGGGACGGCGACTGGCAAACCGCACAGGATTTGCAGCTGGAAATAGTGGATGTGCCGCCTTTTACTCCGGTAAGCCCGGAAAGCTGCCGTATAAACCTGGAAATGATGCTTCGCTCCGATGCGGTCATACTCGCCAGCGTACCATTTGGACCGGCCAATCTCCCCAATCTGAAGACCCTGCTGGCGGCAGTCGAACGGGAAATACCGGTTATTGTGGTGGAACAGGAGCCGATTGCGAACCGCGACTACACCGGAGGAGCGGCCACCCGGATGTACCGGAAGCTGGTGGGGTCTTCACTGGCAGTGGTGCAGGAACCGGAGGAAATCATGCAGGTCTTGGGATAGATTGAGAAAGGGAGGTCGGTGGATGGGTGAGAGATTGATAATGGTTACCGGAGGGGCCCGCAGCGGGAAAAGCCGGTGGGCGGAGAAAATGGCCGCCGATCTGGGTCACGGCCACCCCGTTTTGTATATCGCCACCTGTATGCCCCGGGATGAGGAGATGAAACAGAGGGTGCGCCGACACCGGCAGCGTCGCCCTCCGGACTGGATAACGGTGGAGGAGGAATTCAACCCGGCGGAAAAGGTGAGAAGCCCGGCACCGGGGATCGGGGTCATCCTTATCGACTGCCTGACCATGTGGATCAGCAACCTGCTGCTGCGGGAGCACCAGGAGGGCAGGGAGGATAGTTTTTACTATGAAAAAGTCATTCCGGCGGTGGAGGAGCTGGCGTTAGCGGCCGGTGCGGCTCCCTGTCCGGTGATTTGCGTGACCAATGAGGTAGGCTGCGGGATCGTTCCCGAAAACCATCTGAGCCGTATATATCGTGATCTGGTGGGATGGAGCAATCAGGCTCTGGCCCGTTATGCTTCCGAAGTCTACCTGGTTTGCGCCGGACTGGCAGTCGACTTAAAACGGCTGGCGGCAGCGTATGGTTGGGACCCGGTTCAGCAGGAGGCGGGAACAGACGGCTTTAACCCGGCACCAGGAAGGGCTGCGGTGCAGAAGGGGTTGGTCGCACGAAGAAACACTTGAAGTCTCTGACTTATGAGGTGCGGAGGTGGACGTTTGCGCAGCTTTTTGTTGGCCGTACAGCTGCTGACCCGGATTCCGGTAAGAATTAGGGGCGAAGTTCATAAGCGGGAGATGGTCCTGTCCGTGACCATGTTTCCCCTGGTGGGACTGCTGGTTGGTGGAGCGATGGGTCTGGTCCATTACCTGGCATCGTTGGTCCTGCCCGGAACACTACCTGCGTTGCTGGCGGTGCTGGCAGCACTGCTGTTGACCGGGGGCCTGCACCTGGACGGGCTGATGGATACGGCGGACGGGGTGTTCGGCAGCCATACCCGGGAGAAGGCTCTGGCAATAATGAAAGACAGCCGGGCGGGAGCCATGGGGGTGATGGCCTGTGTGGTGGTTCTGGGGATTAAGACGGCGGCCATAAGTTCCTTAATCGGGTACAAAATCTATCCCGTGCTGCTCTTAACACCGGTTGCTGCGCGGACGGCTATGGTGCCGGCGATGCGATACCCTTATGCCCGGCAGGGGGAAGGGACCGGCTCTCCTTATGCCGGACAGGTTGGTAAGGAACATATTATGTTCTCTGTTCTCCTGGCACTGGCAGTGTCGGCTTTGATCATGAGGACCGAGGGGGTTGTCCTGGTTATGGGAGCCTGGCTGGTTTCAGCGGTCACGACCTGGTGGCTGGCGAAAAGACTGGGAGGAATGACGGGAGATACCTATGGTTTCATCAATGAGGTTGCCGAGATATCCTTCCTGTTACTGGCACTGATGGTTTGACTCGACGATTAAGGGGGATACCTGAAATATTACCGTGCATTTGCCCATGATCCCGCCGCCCGGCTGGTTGGTTTTCTCCGCCGAGAAATGACCATTTGGACAGCAGCTTGTGGGTTACCGGAATGCATAAGTTGATTGTATAATGTCATAGGGTGGGTACTCTCCTTTCAGGTTTGGTTTTTCCCACAACCATAATACCTTAGGGATACCCATCCTTTTCAATGCCCTTGTTAAACCGAATAAAGTGCTGTGAACCAAAGTCTGGTCTCCACGGAGAGTTGCAGGTATATCTTGACTGGCCGGGGCCTGGCATGTTAACCTTTTGTTGTTGGTTGCACATTTTTGCAACCGCATGATCCGGGTATTAAAGCGGCCTTCGGCCCACCTGCGATCAGCGAGTCTCTAAAATGTGGAGGTGTAGACTGTTGTACGCTGTTATTAGAACCGGAGGCAAGCAGTACAAGGTTCAGGAGGGAGATGTCCTGAAGCTGGAGAAACTAGCGGCCGAGATCGGTGAAACCGTTGAATTTGACCAGGTTCTGGCCGTTAAGACCGACGGGGAGTTGAAGATTGGTGCCCCCTATGTCGAAGGAGCCAGGGTTACGGCCAAGGTCCTGGGACAGGGCAAGGGCAAAAAGATTGTAGTGTTTAAGTACAAGCCCAAAAAGAATTATCGCAAGAAGCAGGGACATCGCCAGCCTTTTACCAGCGTTCGTATTGAAAAGATTGTTTTCTGAATCATGGTTACGGTTGAGCTGTACAAAGATGACCGAGATATGATAAAGTCTTTTCGTGTAGAAGGGCATACCGGTTATGCAGATCGCGGGCAGGATATAATCTGTGCCGGGATTTCCGCCGTAACGCAGACCGCCCTCATCGGGCTCATGAATTACCTGCGACAGAAACCGGTATACGAAAAAGATGACGGACTGTTAATCTGCAAGCTGCCGCCCGATTTAAGCGGCGATGATGTATTGAAAGCACAGACGATACTGGGTACCATGGAAAAGGGATTGAGAGAAATCGAGTTGCAGTATCGGGATTTTCTTCAGATAAGAGTCAGGAGGTGTTAGGAATGTTTCGTATAGATTTGCAGTTGTTTGCTCATAAAAAAGGTGTTGGTAGTTCTCGGAATGGTCGGGACAGCGAATCCAAACGCCTGGGAGTCAAGAAGTATGACGGGCAAATGGTTACTGCCGGGAATATCATTGTCAGGCAGAGAGGAACCAAAATCCACCCGGGGAACAATGTCGGCCTGGGTGGTGATGATACCATTTTTGCCACCATTGACGGACTGGTTAAATACGAGCGCAAGGGCAGGAACAAAAAACAGGTTAGCGTTTACCCTGTTGCTGACCTTACCATGTAGCAGCTTTTTGTACAAGAGATGAGGCTATTTTAACAACACGTAGAAAATATGCAGGAGAAGCTGACCCCTGGCAAAAGCCCAGGGGTTGTTTTTACTGGAGGAGAACATGAATAGCGGAAAAGCGGCTCAACTGTTAAGCCGCCAGCGGCATGACTATGCCAATCACATACAGGTTATTAAAGGTTACATGGAGCTGGGGATGCCGGAGCGGGCTCTGGAGTATGTGGATTCGGTAGTCCAGGAATTAGCCCGAGAAAGTTACCTGTTCCATGCGACGCCCCCTGAGATAGCGGTCAAGTTATATGAAATGCTGTTGTGGGCGCGGGACCGGGGTATAAGATTGCGATTCGGCCTTCTGGAGTGTGAACATTCGGTTGGGGTCATGCTGTCCCAGGGGTTGGCAGACATCTATCAGGTTTTACAGGATTTGAAGGTTCCGGCCGACGAGGAAGAGTTTGAGGTCCGGCTGGATTTGATGGAAACTAATAACCAGACAAATATCCGGCTTTCAGGGCCGGGAGAATCAGGGCCGGTAATCCGGGAGATAGTAATGGCGAGGTGATTCCATGTTTGTGGATCAAGCTCGAATCTACGTTAAGGGCGGCGACGGTGGTAACGGGGCGGTCGCTTTTCGCCGTGAGAAATACGTTTCCCAGGGAGGGCCGTCGGGAGGAGACGGCGGGAGAGGGGCTAACGTAGTTTTTCAAGCGGAAGCGGGACTGCGTACTTTGATGGATTTTCGCTACCGCAGGCATTATAAGGGCCGGCGGGGCGAACATGGAAAGGGCAAGAATATGCACGGGGCCGGTGCCTCTGATTTGGTCATCAAGGTGCCGGTGGGGACGGTCATCAAGGATGCTGAAACCGGTGCAGTTCTTGCGGATCTGGTGGAAAGCGGCCAGACTTTCATTGGAGCGAAAGGAGGCCGTGGCGGCCGGGGCAATGCGCGTTTTGCCACTTCCACCCACCGCGCGCCGGCTTTTGCAGAAAAGGGGGAACCAGGTGCCGAGCGCTGGCTGGTTTTGGAGCTAAAACTCCTGGCTGATGTCGGACTGGTTGGGTTCCCCAATGCCGGAAAATCGACTCTCATTGCCAGGGTATCCGCGGCTCGTCCCAAAATAGCCGATTATCCTTTTACCACTCTGGTTCCCAACCTGGGGGTGGTTGAGGTAGCCCCGGGAGAAAGCTTCGTAATGGCCGATATTCCCGGCCTGATCTCCGGTGCTCACCGCGGGGCCGGACTGGGTCACGAGTTCCTGCGTCATATTGAGCGTACCCGGGTTCTGATATTTATACTGGATTGTTCGGGCTTTGAAGGAAGGGACCCGGTTGATGATTATGAAACACTCCTGGAAGAATTAAGGCTTTACCGCCCGGATCTTCTGGAGCGGCCCCGTATTATTGCCGCCAACAAGGTGGATGTTCCAGGGGCAATGGAGGTCGTAAGCAGTCTGCAGAAGCGGGTTGAGGGTATTGAGATTTTTCCAATTTCCGCTCTCACCGGCGAGGGGGTAGACCCACTGGTGAACAAGGCGTACCAGACTCTTTTGCAATTGCCTGAGGTTTTCGCAACTACGGGAGACCTGGTGGTAACCCGTTTTGACGATGAACCTCCCTTCACCATAAAGAAAGTTAACGGGGGCTACGAGATCAAGGGTGAGCGCATCGAGAAACTAGTGGCGATGACTGACTTTGACAACGAAGAAGCCCTGCCGAGATTTCAACATATTATTGAAAAGATGGGGATTAATCAGGCCTTACGAGAAAACGGCATCAAAAACGGCGATTTGGTCCGTATACTGGATCTGGAGTTCGAGTATCAGGAATAACAGGCGGTTGTAGAACCAAAAAGCCTGACTGCAGGCAAGGGGGAGGAAGCTTGGAAGCCAGAAAAAACCTGAAAAACTGCCACCGTATTGTGGTCAAGGTCGGCAGCAGCACTATTACCCACGATAGCGGGCTCATTAACATATCGCGATTGGAGAAGCTGGCCCGGGAATTGGCCGATCTGCATAACGAAGGTCGGGAAGTATTACTGGTTACTTCGGGTGCAGTGGCGGCCGGGGTTGGACGTTTGGGACGCCGAGACTATCCCAAGACCCTGCCTCTGAAGCAGGCTCTGGCAGCAGTAGGCCAGGGAACACTTCTGCACCTGTACGAAAAATTCTTTGCCGAGTACGGCAAGGATATCGCCCAGGTTCTGCTGACCAAGGATGATTTTGACGAGAGGCTCAGATATCTGAATGCGCGTAACACCTTGACTACGCTGCTCCAACTAGGTGTTCTCCCGGTTATCAACGAGAACGACACCGTGGCGGTGGAAGAGATCCGATTTGGAGACAATGATACCCTATCCGCGCTGGTAGCGGAGATAGTTGACGCCGATCTCCTGGTTATACTCACGGATATTGAGGGTTTGTACAGTGATGACCCCCATGTTAACCCCCAGGCCGAGCAGTATTGGGAACTGGACGAGATACCCGATATGCTGGAAAAAGGTCTGAAAGGGAAGGGCAACAGGTTTTCCAGTGGGGGCATGTATACCAAGCTGCTGGCGGCTCGCACCGCCATGGCCTCGGGTATTCCCATGGTTGTGGCTGATGGCCGGAAGCCGGGGGCGGTTCGCGCAATAATTGACGGCCGGCGGGTCGGTACTCTGTTTAAGCCCAAGGTCGGCCGGATGCAGGCCCGTAAACGCTGGATTGCTTTTGGCAGCCAGACTCATGGGGTATTATCCGTCGATAACGGAGCAGCCGATGCCTTGCTCAAGAAAGGCAAGAGCCTTCTGCCCTCGGGGATAGTTTGTGTAGAGGGTGAATTTGATCGTGGCATTGTGGTTTCAGTTCAGACGATCGAAGGCCGGGAAATCGGGAGGGGAATGGTGAACTATTCTGCGGATGAGATCAGGGCGATAATGGGTAGAAAAACTACGGAGATAGCCCGTATCCTCGGCAGCAAGGATTATGATGAGGTGATTCACCGGAACAATTTAAGCCTTATTACCTGATGCTGAGGTTCAAAGCTGGGACTGGCTGATTTGGTATAACCCAAAGCTGTGAAATGGACTGTACTATGAAACCCGCCAGGTTGCAGTCAATTAAATGACAATAAGGCCTATATGGTTTACTAATCATAAAGGGGGAGATATTGATTGATTCAAGCCCGAATGGAACAGATGGGAAGAAAGGCCAAAGAGGCGGCCCGTCTTTTAATGCTGGCGTCCACAGAACAGAAAAACCGAGCCTTGCAGCAGATGGCCGGGGCTCTGGTAGCCGAGGCTGAAGCAATTTTAGAGGCCAACCGTAGCGACATGGAGGAAGGCCGACGTAAAGGCCTGACCAGTACCCTGCTTGACCGGCTGATGCTAAGTAAAAAGCGGATTGAGGAAATGGCGGAAGGGCTGATGGCAGTGGCAGCTCTGCCGGACCCGGTGGGGGAGGTAGTTGAGATGTACCGGCGTCCCAACGGTCTGGAGGTGGGCCGGGTCCGCGTACCCCTGGGAGTAGTCGGGATCATTTACGAAGCCCGTCCCAATGTTACCGCCGATGCCGCCGGACTGTGTCTTAAAACCGGGAATGCCATCATCCTACGCGGCGGCAGTGAGGCCTTCAATTCCAACCGGGCAATTGCGGGGGTTCTTGCCCGGGCGGCTGCTGAGGCTGGAATCCATGAAGGGGCCATCCAACTGGTAGATACTACTGATAGAGAAGCTGCCAACATACTCATGAGAATGAATCAGTATGTAGATGTCCTGATCCCCCGCGGCGGAGCCGGACTTATTCAAACGGTGGTAAACAACGCCACTGTTCCCGTGATTGAAACCGGGGTTGGCAACTGCCATACCTATGTTGATGAGGATGCCGACCTGGATATGGCCCTGGAAATAACAGTAAATGCCAAGTGCCAGCGGCCATCGGTCTGCAATGCCATGGAGTCGCTGCTGGTTCACGAGGCGGTGGCGGCAGAGTTCCTCCCACGGCTGTCCAGAGTTATGGGGGACCAAGGGGTGGAGATAAGGGGCTGCGAAAGGTACAGGGAGATTGTTCCGGACGTCAAAGCCGCAGTGGAGGCGGACTGGGAGACCGAGTTTCTGGATCTGATCCTGGCGGTCAAAGTGGTTAAGGACCTGGATGCGGCTATGGAGCACATAAACCGGTATGGGTCCGGTCATTCAGAAGCCATAGTGACCTCCAATTACGAAAGAGCCAGACGCTTTCTGAGCGGGGTCGATGCGGCCGCAGTCTTCGTCAATGCATCAACCCGGTTTACTGATGGGTTCCAGTTCGGCCTGGGGGCGGAGATCGGCATTAGTACTCAGAAACTGCACGCCCGCGGCCCTATGGGACTCAAGGAGCTTACTTCCACCAAGTATATTATCTACGGCAGCGGACAGGTTAGGAGATAATAATAACAAGGGAACAGGCGATGCGCGGGTAAGATCCCGTCGCTTGTTCCCTTTCTTCTATACTGCCGCTTATCACCTGTTGCATACCAATCCCAAAGGTATGGAAATAAATACAAGCCGGTTTATCGTGATCAACCCCCATAACCTTCCCGGGCATAATTCGATTGCCGGTACTGTCCAATGTTGATTCCATATCCTTTCGAGACCCGAAGGGGTGTAAGGACCGGATCCCTGGCACCGGAATCCTAGATTATAAGGAAATCCCTGGCCTTTAATCGTGCCTGATCCTCCGGGGAGACAACGTACTCACGTTCCAGAAGCTTACGCTCTTTCACGTTGCCGCATAGCTCGGTGGATAAATAACGGAGGCCATTGTCATTAATCACGGTTACTATTCTTCGCGCCTGCGGGAAGCGGCGGGCTGTTTTCAGAGCTGCCGCCACATTGCATCCTGAAGAGATGCCGCAGAATATGCCCTCTTTGCGGGCCATTTCCCGGGCCATTCTTATGGCTTCATCCGATTCAACCTGGACTATACCGTCGATGTAATCCAAATCCAGTATTTCCGGGATCAAGCCGTCGGCGATCCCCTGGACCTTGTGCGGGCCGATCTTGCCCTGGGCCAGAATCGGTGACTCCAGGGGTTCGGAAATCAGGATCTTGATATTGGGATTCTTCTCCTTCAAGTAGCGAGCAGTCCCGGTTACCGTACCTCCGGTTCCCTGACACATGATGAAGAAATCTACCTCGCCGCCGGTTTGTTCCCAGATTTCCGGTCCGGTAGTGAAATAGTGAGCATCAACGTTTTCCGGTCTCACAAACTGACCAACTTCAAAGATCTGATCCCCGTATTTTTTCTTTTGTCGAGCCACCTCTTCCAAAACCAGGTCCACATCTGTTTCCGATCCGGGGGTAAGTACCAGCTCGGCTCCGTAGGCTTCGATAGTTCTCTTGCGCTCTTCGCTCATGCCTTCCGGCATTACTATGATAACCCGGTACCCCTTGACTGCGCCTACCATACAGGTAGAGATGCCGGTATTACCGGTGGTTCCTTCCATCAAGATCATCCCTGGCTTAAGGTCGCCCCTTTTTTCCGCTTCCACCACGATCCGGTAGGCCACTCGGTCCTTTAAGCTCCCGCTGGGGTTGGTGTATTCGAGTTTTACCAGGATCTCAGGCGATAAACCTTCCGCCAGACGGTTCAAACGGATCATCGGAGTAAAGCCTATACTTTCCAGAACATTTTGCATTACTCTTCTGCTGCGTTCCCAGTTCATCCAGTTAACCTCCAGTGTGACATAATAGGTGACAGATTCCATTCGCTGTGGCTTGCTGAAAAGTGCAACGGGTTTATAAAGGCCATTCTGATCCAAAGCAGATGGGACGTACAATTTGTACCGTTTCTCTTCGGGGTAAATGGCATCCCGGTTCTTCTTTTTCGGCAAGTACCTGGCCCATAACGGTTTCCAGCACTGCTAAAATGGGATCCCAATCACCCGGCCGACGCAGGGAAAGATTTTCCTGGCTTATACGGGCAGCCAAATAATTATTCAAATCAATCTCGTAGTCTTCCAAAAGGCCAAAGTACTCTTTCCAATGAGCAAGCCTGCTCTCTCTGTCCCAGGAAATACCCGGACAGACAAAATGGCGGCAAACCGATTCCCGAAGCTCCATCGGCAAGAGGCATCCTTTTTCAGTGCTGTGGAACTGGCAGCGGGAGGAACCATCCTCGTCCGGGAGACTGTTTACCGTAATCGAGGCATCCAGAACTGTCAAACAGGGAAGTCGGGCGATGCAGTCAATCAACTGCGGACGCTGCTTGGCAATGAAGTAGAGGTCTGTAAGATAGAAAACCGGCGAGTAATGCCCGCAGCAGCCCTTGTGGTCCCGGCGCGGACAATCGGCACACAGATCAACTTCAATGAAACTCCGTAATCCCCGGCGATGGAAAACCAGATTGATCTCCTTCAACATATAAATTTTCGCCCCTCAGCTCGCTTGTTGGTTTGCACATGCCGACCCCTATCATTATAGCCATTTTGATGTTATAACCCAAGCTTTTAATAAATATAGGAAAACATAAACGGCACGGAATTTGGCATAACTGCGCCAACTAAGATTTCTCGGAATGACTGGCTGGAATTATAGTATGCGGGAAAACACGGCCTTGATTGCTGCCGGCTTATTAGGGAGCGGAAAATATCTGACTTTGTCAACTGGGAAGAAAAACGTGTTGGTTAGGCCAGGGGAGGCAGACGCAGAACCTTGGCCCCGAAGGTGACGGCTCCTCTGGTCTGAGCCAACATATCAGAGATGCAGTGGGCTGGTTGAGGCTTGGAAACCAGATACCCTTGAATCTGGTCACACTGTAAACCTGCCAGTAATTCAGCCTGCTCGGGCCTTTCTACCCCTTCGGCAGTAACCCGGAGATCCAGAAATCTTGCCAAAGAGATTAGTGCATGCGGTATGGCCATGCCAGTGCTTTCCTTGCTCAGATCGCAAATGAAAGACTGGTCGATCTTGAGTGAGTCAAGGGGTAAACTCCTGAGATAACTGAGTGATAAATGGCCGGTTCCAAAATCGTCCAGGGCAATCTTTATCCCAAGACTGCGTAGTTCCTTTAGCAGATTATTTATTCGTTCTGAAGTGCGGAGGGCTACGTTCTCCGTGATCTCCAACTCCAGGTATTCCGGAGCCAACCCGGTTTCTTCGAGCACCTGGACGATGGTTTCCACCAGGTCCTGCTGCCAGAAGTGGCGCCCTGATATATTTACGGAAACCCTTATCGCTGCCAAACCCTGTTCCTGCCAGGTCTTGTTCTGCCGACAAGCGGTTCGCAAAACCCATTTTTCAATGGGAATAATTAGGCCATTTTCTTCGGCGATATGTATAAATTTCGAAGGCATTATAAGGCCTTTATCGGGATGATGCCATCGTACCAGAGCTTCTACACTGACTATTTGCTTGGTTTTGATATCAATTAAAGGCTGGTAGTAAAGAACAAATTCCTCATTCTCCAGGGCCCGGCGCAGCTCTTTGGCCAGGGTGAGACGTTCCATATAAATCTGATTCATGGCTGGGGTGTATACCTGATAACTGTTGCCGCCTCGTTCTTTGGCTCGATAGAGAGCGCTGTCCGCGTTCTTAATAAGGGATTCGCCATCCAGTCCATCGTTGGGGAAAACGCTAATACCGATACTGGCAGTAACGTGAATCTCCTGCCCCTCAACGATAAAGGGCTGTGAAAAACTACGCAGAATCTTCTCGGCAATAATCCCCGCATCTCTGGTATCCTTTATGCCGGGAAAGAGGAACATAAACTCATCGCCGCCCATGCGGGCAATAGTGTCCCCCTGTCTTACCAGGGATTTCAAACGCTTGGACACCTCTTTCAGCAGCAGATCGCCGACCATATGGCCCAAGGTATCGTTGATCATCTTGAAATTATCCAGGTCAAGATATATCAGAGCCAGCATCTGGTTTTGGCGTTTGGCCTGAGGAAGGGCTATTGAAATCCGATCCTGGATAAGAAGCCGGTTAGGAAGACCGGTGAGCGCATCATGATAAGCCATGTGGCGGATGGTTTCCTCATAACGGTTGCGCTCTGTTATGTCTGATACAATGGCAACTCCGCCCAGGGGGTAACCGTCCTTGGACATCATCGGAGCAACATGGGCCTCAATCGGGATCGTTTTTTCGGAAATAGCGGAATAAAATTCTCCTTGGAAGGAGGATTTTTGGCCGTTAAGCGCTTGTTTTATCGCTCTTACCAGGTTATCCTGCGGCAATTCCAGGAGATTGAACCCGATCAGGACATCTTTTTCATGAGCCCCCAGGATTTGAGCCAGACTTTCATTATAGGCGGTAATACAGCCCTGGCTGTCAAAATGAAGTATTCCCAGAGGGGTATTCTCAAAAACCAGGCGATATTTTAATTCACTCTGCCGCAGATCCTCTTCGGCCTTTTTATGGGCGGTCATGTCCCTTAATGTTTCTATTGCTCCCATCAACTCGCCGTTTCTGTCAAATAAAGGAGAAGCCTTTGCCCATACGTAAACGCCATTAACATTTAACGCCGGGCAGAAGTTTTCCGCTACCAGGGTTACGTGTTCTTTTTTGTAATAGGGATAGTCTGGACATCCAGGGTTTGTGCCCAGAGCCAGATCGATAAGCATGGGACGGCGGTGGCCGTAAAAGGGCAGAGCGTATTCATAGTTGTTCTTACCAATCATGTCCTCAGCCTTGATTCCGGTCATTTCTGCCATAGCCCGATTCCAGCGAATAACTCGACCCGAAGCGTCTATGACAAAGGTCGGATCCGGTAAAAAATCGATTATATCGGCCAGTTGTTGCTCCAACTCTCTCCGGGCATCCTCCGCCCTTTTTCTAGTGCTTATATCGGTGACGAAAGAATAGTAAAGGGGTTTGCCGCTATCTTTGTCAATGAACTGATGTACCAGCAGTTCTACTGCGATCCGCCGGCCGCCTTTCGTAAGGTATTCCTTTTCATAGCGGACCGGCAATCCGGTTTTGCGCAACAGATTCAGGTAATGGTCATGAACAAAGTGCCATTCTTCAGGCGTGAGATCCTTGTCCCAACTGGTAGTGGATAGTTCCTCCCAGGTATATCCCAACATATTTAAAAAGGACGGATTACAATACACAATCCTTCCCTCTGAGGTGACCAGGCAGAAGGGCTGAGAAGAGTACTCCAGCATCTGGGCCAGATAACTAATCCGCTTGAGGTATGCGTTTAAGTAGTCCGGGTTATCAAGGGTTAATGCATCGGGTGTGGGGAGGGTAAGTCTTGAGTTGCCGCTCCCATTCTGCGATGCTTTTTTGAATGTTCTTTCGTCCACTGCATTTGTCCTCCGGCTTCAACTACCGCTAACACTGAGCAATTATATAATTGCCTCCTATTGAGTTTAACTCTATCCAGGTTAACATGCCAGAAAAAAATGGCGATGGAGGAAAAAATAATTCCAGAAATATGAAAGGAAAAACATGGACAAATGCCCTCGAAAAGGGCAATAACAAACTTTTTCCTAATTTAGACATTATACTATTAATCCAAGAAAACCATCGACAAGTTTTGCACGAGGCATTTTATTTAACATAGACTGTTTGAAAAGTCAGCCTTATCACTGTGTATTTAAGGGCATCGGCAGGAGCAAAACGTATTTGGAATTATTGCTCTCTGTCTGGAAACCGATTCGCAGTAAGGTTATAATTAACTTGTGATAAAGCGTACATGGCTTCGTTTCTAAAAGAAATGATTGCTTAGAGGGTGGAATGCTGTTGAAAACCGGGGTTTTTGGCGGTACCTTTGACCCGGTCCATATCGGTCACCTGGCAGTTGCGGAGAGGGTTTACTGTGACTTGGGCTTGGACCGGATAGTTTTTGTACCCGCCAGCACATCACCTTTCAAGCTGGGGGAGGTTAGCACATCAGGTGAACACCGCCTCACAATGTTGAAGTTGGCGGTTCGGGATAATTCTCATTTTGCGGTTAGTGATATTGAGCTGCAGAGAGGCGGAACCAGCTATACGGTAGATACCATGGAAATACTTAAAGACCGGTACCCAGGGGATGAGTTTTATTTTATCATGGGAATGGATTCCTTTCTGGAGTTAAGCGGTTGGAAAGGCGTCGAACGGCTGGTTGAGCTGTCTCAACTGGTGGTAGTGTCCCGACCGGGGTATGAGCTGCCGCAGGAACAAAAACAGCTGCTAACCTTGCCACCGGCTGTCTGGCAGCGAACACATTTCCTGGAGATGCCGGGACTTGATATTGCGGCTACTGAAATCAGGGAAAGGGTCAAAAAGGGCAGGTCCGTCCGCTACCTTTTGACTCCCGAAGTCGAGACTTATATTCATGAGAACGGTATTTACCGCTGATATGCGCGCAGCGGGACCGATAAGCCCCGGGGTTAATGAGCTTGATCTTGCTGCGGGTATATTAGGGGTTCGTATCGTCACCGGAGATATCGATGGACGAGATAAGAGCTCAAGAAATAATAAGAGCAAGACTGTCTGAGAACCGTTATCAGCACTCGATGCGGGTGGCAATGGTAGCCCGAGAAATGGCACGATCGTTCGGATTGGACGAAAGCAAAGCAGGTTTGGCCGGTATTGTTCATGACTACGCCAGGGACATGCCCGGGTACGAGTTGCTGTCTCTGGCCAAAGAGTATAACCTGTTGGAAGATGAGGTGGAGGAAAATTCGCCTGATCTTCTGCATGCTACGGTAGGAGCTTTTCTCCTCTACCGGGACCATGGGGTGGATGATGAGGAGGTCTTAAATGCAGTCAGGAGCCATACCCTGGGCAGAGTGGGGATGACTGATTTGGAAAAGGTTTTATTCCTGGCTGACCTGATAGAGCCCGGACGTGATTTTCCGGGAATTGATAGTTTGCGATGTCTGGTCAGGCGCAATTTGGACCGGGGGATGGTACGAGCTATAGAATTGACCCTGCACTACTGTATGGATCAGGGTCGATTGATTCATCCCCGAACCGTACTGGTTCGAAATTACCTGCTCTCATCTTTGCCAAGTGATTGAACCCTGTGGTAGAATGTTCGTGGATCAACAAAGGGGGACTGACATGTCGACAGGTATCAGCACAGATCTAACCTCTAAAATCGTGGAATCTGCTCAGGAGGCAAACGCTACCGATATTGTAGTCCTGGATCTGCGCGGTTTGACAATTCTGGCCGATTATTTTGTAATCGCCAGCGGTCGCAGCACCATACAGGTGAAAAGCATTGCCGAAAGAATTGAGGATCAGCTTCTGGAACAGGGAGAAAAACCGCTCCGAAGAGAAGGGTTTAATGAAGGACGCTGGATTATCCTGGATTATTCAGGGGTTATGGTTCATATTTTCCGCCAGGAAGAGAGAGAATTTTACCAGTTGGAACGTCTATGGGGCGACGCTCCGTTGCTCAATGTAGGGAACAGTCAGGCTTGGCGATAGTAATCGATGCATCGTGAAGCCGAGATATGGCCTTCCTCAATTATGGGGGGGCCATTGTTTATTGCTGTTCCAACCGGTTAAGGGAACCCTCCAACTTGAGGAGGGCCTTCTTGGTATGCAGTGCCCCCGGTGCCGTGAAGCCACCAAGCCCAACGGCGGCTACCACCCGGTGGCAGGGGATTATTAACGGCAGGGGATTTCTTTTTAATGCCTGCCCCACCGCCCTGGCCCCTTGACAGCATCCTGCTTGGCGGGCGAGCATACCGTAAGTCTGCACGGTTCCGTAGGGAATAAGAGCCGCAGCCAGCAGTACCCGGCGGGTAAAATGAGAGCAACCGTCGAGATCAGGTTCACAATCCCACTGCTCAATACGGTGGCCGGCAAAATAGGCCTTTACCTGTTCCTGGAGGCGGGTTAGGAGCCGGGAGTTCTCTATCTGCTTCCCTCCCCATACCTGGTTTATGTTTTGAATAACCAAGGTCGGTTCGGGAAGGGGCAGTATCAGAGAACTAACCCGGCGGTTATTTCCCACCAGACCAACGAATCCCCAATCTGTTTCAAAAACACAGTACTCCAGACTCATTTGACCACGATATTAACCAGTTTTCTGGGCACGGTAATCACCTTGACTACCTGCTTCTTGCCGATGCTCTTTCTGACTTGGGCTAAGGCCAGTTCTTCCAGGTCCTCTCTGGGGATATCCACCGGTACCATAATACGATCCCTTACCTTGCCGTTCACCTGAATCACTATTTCTATCTCACTCCGCTTGAGGGCGGTCTCGTCCCAGGAAGGCCACGGCTGCTGGTGAACACTGCCCTGGTGTCCGGTACCTTCCCACAATTCCTCGGCGATATGGGGTGCGAACGGGGCCAGGAGCAGGATCAGAGATTCCATGGATTCCTTTACCACCTGGGGATTCATTTTATCCCCCATGCTGTCCCGGTACTGGTACATGGTATTGACCAGTTCCATAATAGCGCTGATGGCCGTGTTGAAATTAAAGCGCTTCTCAATATCTTCGGTCACCTTGTGGATGGTGTAATGGACCTTATAGCGCAGGTCCCGGTCACTTGCACTTAATCCCGGGCTTGCTTCATCTACCTGATCCTGCCATCTTACCAGATCGACCACCAGCCTCCATACCCGGTTGAGGAAGCGGTGGCAGCCTTCAACCCCCTGTTCACTCCATTCCAGATCACGCTCGGGAGGGGAAGCGAACAGGATGAAAAGCCGAGTGGTATCCGCACCGTACTTCTCAATTGTATCTTCGGGACTTACCACATTCCCTTTGGATTTGGACATCTTGGCGCCGTCTTTCAGAACCATGCCCTGAGTGAGCAGGTTGGTAAAGGGCTCAAGGCAGGAAAGCATACCTGCGTCATAGAGCGCCTTGGTAAAGAAACGGGCGTACATAAGATGAAGAATAGCGTGTTCTACTCCCCCAATGTACTGGTCTACCGGCATCCAGTAGTCCACTGCCGGCTTGAGAAACGGGCGGTTGGCCGTGTGGGGACTGGCAAAACGCATAAAATACCAGGAGGAACACACAAAGGTATCCATGGTATCTGTCTCCCGTCGGGCTGATTTACCACAACTGGGACATTCGGTCTTGACGAATTCATCTACATATTTAAGCGGAGACTCCCCGGTAGGCCGGAATTCAACATCCTCCGGCAGGATAACCGGGAGGTCTTCAAAGGGAACCGGAACCATGCCGCACTCATCGCAGTAGACAATAGGAATAGGCGCACCCCAGTAACGCTGCCGGGAAATCAGCCAGTCCCGCAGCCGGTAGTTCACAGTTCCCCGGCCAATCTTGTTGGCTTCCATAAATTTGATGATCGCGCTTTGACCCTCTTTAGTGGAGAGTCCGTTGAACTTTCCGGAATTGACCATTACACCGTCGCCGCTATAGGCTTCCGTCATAGTACCGTCTAACGGCAGTTCGTTCTCAGGATTCTGAATCACTACCCGGATTTCCAGGTTGTACTTTTTGGCAAACTCAAAGTCCCGCTGATCATGGGCGGGAACTGCCATGATAGCGCCGGTACCGTAATCCATAACTACGTAGTTGGCCAGCCATATGGGGACCTCTTGGCCGTTGACCGGATTTACTGCATACCTGCCGGTAAATATGCCGAGTTTTTCGGCTTCTGCTGAAGTCCGGGCCTGCTCATTGAGTTTTTTCATATTTTCCACAAACTCACGAATACCGGCTTCGTATTCAGTACCCGCTACCAGGGTATTTACCAGCGGGTGTTCGGGAGCCAGGACCATGTAAGTCACCCCGAAGACTGTATCCGGCCGGGTAGTAAACACTGGGATCTTTTCGCCCGAACCCTTAACCGTAAAACTGAATTCACAGCCTTCACTGCGTCCAATCCAGTTGCGCTGCATGGACTTAACCTTATCAGGCCAGCCGGGAAGCTGATCCAGATCATTCAGGAGACGATCCGCGTAATCGGTGATCTTGAAAAACCACTGTTCCAGATTCCTTCTTTCCACTGCGGTCTCACATCGTTCGCAGGCACCGTCCACCACCTGCTCATTGGCCAAAACGGTAGCACACGACGGGCACCAGTTTACGGCCGCTTCTCTCTTGTAAGCCAGACCCATGTGATAAAGGTGCAGGAAGAGCCACTGCGTAAATTTATAGTAATCGGGGCTGCAGGTAGCAACCTCCCGGTTCCAATCATAACTTATGCCCAGTGTTTGTAACTGTTTTCTCATATTCTCAATGTTGGCATAGGTCCATTTAGCAGGGGGGATACCATGCTTGATGGCTGCATTTTCTGCCGGTAAACCAAATGCATCCCATCCCATTGGATGTAAAACATTAAAACCCTGCATGCTTTTGAAGCGGGCCACCACATCCCCAATCGCGTAATTCCTGACATGTCCCATATGCAGGGCTCCGGAAGGATAGGGAAACATCTCCAAGCAGTAATATTTCGGTTTATACGGGTCTTCCTCTACCAAATAGAAGCCGTTTTCTTCCCAGAAACGCTGCCACTTGGCTTCAATTTTCTTGAAATCATATCGGCCCTCCACAGCCATCCCCCTTATTAATATTTTATAATTCTACACTCCATGAATTCAGATTTGAGTTATATGAGTGGTAGCAATCCTGTTTCAACCTGTTTGCGGTACCGGGTGTGAGATGTGAAATAGAAGGTGCCGCTAACAAAAAACCTCTCCATCCCAAAGGACGAGAGGTCTCCCGCGGTACCACCTTACTTGGCAAATATCTGGTGGAGCTGGCGGGACTCGAACCCGCGGCCTCTTCCATGCCAAGGAAGCGCGCTCCCTCTGCGCCACAGCCCCATGTTTTGCCCCCTTAGGATTATAACGTGATCAACGGTGCCGGCTATATGGATTTCTTCAGGATAAAACCCGATCCCTTCACCGGCACGGCTCCCCGGCGAGATTCAACCTGCTACCTGCTGCCTCACACCAACCGGCAGCTCGCTTAAAGGATTGCCAAGCTTACTGCTCCGGTTCCTCACCATAATCTATAATTGACATTGCACATTATATGATACCTTTGACCTAAAAGTCAACCTGGCCGGTTCAAGGATTGTTGTAGTTCTGTGATATTGTCACCCTATAACAGTTTTGAGATTAGGCCCCCATGAGAGGGGAATACATAGCTTTGTCAACAACGAATTGAAGAGACTGCACTTAATCCAAAAACACCTTGAAGGCCTCATTACGATAAATGAGGTCGCCTCGGCTCTGCGCCAGGCCACGAGAATAAAAAAGGAAGTTGGTTTCCGTCTGTTGAATGTTCAATGAAGAAAAATGCCATAAACTTTCAGCGGATACAGGAATGTTACAATGATGCCGCCAAGGATTAACGGAAAATACCGTACTATCGAAGTATGGTAGGTGACGAAGCCTAATGGGGGATGGTGAAATGAAACCAGCGGACGTAGCGGTGATCGGCGGAGGTCCGGGAGGGATGGCAGCTGCCATAGCTGCAAAAAGAGCCGGAGCTAAGCGGGTGTTGATCCTGGAACGGGACTCTGACCTGGGCGGTATACTACCACAGTGTATTCATGACGGATTTGGAACCTTTATTATGAGGGAGAGGCTTACCGGCCCTGAATACGCTGACCATTACAAATACCTGGTTGCTGACAGCGGGGTGGAATGCCTTCTCAATACCACGGTCCTGGAGATAGATGAAGATCGTACCATCCTGGCGGTTAACCCGGATGAGGGCATGTTGACAGTCAAATCCCAGGCGGTAATTCTGGCTATGGGCTGCCGCGAAAGAACCCGCTTTCAACTCTTGATCCCCGGAACCCGTCCGGCCGGGGTTTTTACTGCCGGAGCCGTGCAGCGGCTGGTTAATATTGAGGGATATCTGCCGGGGAAACGAGCGGTTATCCTGGGCAGCGGAGACATTGGTTTGATAATGGCTCGCCGCTTGAAACTGGAAGGGGTTGAAGTCGAGGGGGTTTATGAGATCCTGCCCCAACCCAGCGGCCTTACCCGGAATGTTGTTCAATGCCTACATGATTATGACATACCCCTTTACTTGGAGCATACCATCACCATGATCCATGGGAAAAAACGGGTTGAGGGGGTGACAGTCAGCCGGGTTGATGCGGGGCGTAAACCGATTCCCGGCAGTCAACGTTTTGTTTCCTGCGATACCGTGGTATTATCAGTAGGATTGATTCCTGAAAACGAGCTATCTGAAAAAATCGGGATCATGATGGACCCGGTTACCGGGGGCCCGCTGGTTGACGAATGGATGGAAACCAGTAATGCCGGGATTTTTGCCTGCGGCAATGTGCTCAATGTTTATGACCTGGTGGATTATGTTACCTATACGGGGGAGACTGCAGGTCAGGGTGCGGCACGATATATAAAAGGACAGCTCCCGGAGCGACACCCGGTTAGGGTCAATGCAGGACCGGGAATAAGGTTGGTGGTGCCACAGCAGGTAACACCCGCGAGGGTAGTTGACCCCTTCAGTCTCTACCTGCGGGTAGAAGAGGCCAGATCGAATGTGAGGATCGCAGTTAAGAGCGGGGATATGATTATAGCCCGCCGCCGGGAGCGGGCGGTTAAACCCCCGGAGATGATTAGGCTCATCATTTCACCTGAGAGGCTGAAAGAGGCAGCAGAGGGTGAGGGCCTTTTAGTTGAGCTTGTGGACGAGGGAGGCGCAGCACGGTGAGTAAAAGGAATACCAGCCTGACCTGCATCCTCTGTCCCATGAGCTGTATGCTCGAGCTTACAATGGAGGATGAACGGGTTATACAGGTATCCGGCAATAACTGCAAGTTAGGTCCGGCTTATGCGGAAAAGGAAATGATCAATCCGACCCGAATCCTGACAACTACTGTGGAGATCGAGGGGGCGAGAATCTCCAGGTTACCGGTAAAGACCCAGGAGGAGATTCCCAAATCAATGATCCTCGCATGTATGCGAGAGATCAGCAGGATCAAGGTTAAAGCTCCGATCCGCAGCGGCGAAGTTGTACTGGAGAATGTGGCTGGAACCGGGGTTAACGTTGTGGCAACCCGGGATTTGCACTAGCGGGATTCTGCAGCACTGTTGCCGGTTGGATTATCTCTTTCCAGAGCCGGAAGCGAGCAGATTATGGAATACAATTTGTAATTATTGAGGAGGACAGCGGGTTGGAGAAAAGCATGGTGATAGTAAATCCGGTTTCTGCCAATGGTAGGACCGGACGCAATTGGCCGCGTATTGCCGAAGAGCTAAAGAATGCCGGGGTGGAATTTGATGTGCAGATCACATCAAGGAGCAGAGAAGCCGTCCAGTTAACCAGAAAAGCCCTTCAGGAGGGTTACCTGACCGTAATTGCAGTGGGTGGTGATGGTACCCTGAATGAGGTCTTGAACGGCTTTTTTGAGTCGGACAACGCCCATCCCATCAATTCCGAGGCTCGCTTGGGGTTGATACCCAGCGGTACCGGCCGGGACTTTATCAAGACCATCAATTACTCCAAGGATCTCAGGCATGCCTGCCGTACCCTGGCTCGAAATCAGACCAGGACCATCGACATTGGTCAGGTCTGGTATAGGGATGCGGAGGGAAGACAGACCTTCAGCTATTATATCAACATTGCCGGCATGGGTATGGATGGGGAGACGGTTGACCGGGTTAACCGGACTACCAAGATCTTTGGCGGTAAAATCTCTTTCTTGTGGGGAACCATAGCAACGCTGGTCCAGTACCGCAACCGGGAATTAACGTTGGAGATTGACGGGGCTGTCCGCTATCATGGGGAAGCCACTGTGGTGGCGGTTGCTAACGGCCAGTATTTTGGCGGCGGTATGCGGATTGCTCCTGAAGCCAGCCTGGATAGCGGCCATTTCGATATTGTGGTGGTTGATGGCATGACCAAGCCTGAAATCTTAGCCAACCTGTACCGGATCTACCAGGGCACCCACCTGAGTTATCCCAAGGTACATCTAATGCGGGGAAAGCATGTGCGGGCAACCTCATTACAGAGGGTGCTCCTGAATGTTGACGGCGAGCAGCCCGGGGTGCTTGACGCAGAATTTCAACTGCTGCCGCAAAAGCTGCAGCTGATCTATTAAGGCGTAAGATGTAAAGGTCGTTGAAACATCCGTAATTATGGTCAAAATCACCCCCGGGGTGATTTCTTTTTTTCGGGGACATATACAATCAAACATAAATAAGTGTGAGTTGGCCTGGTGTAACATGGGATGATTTAAGAATCGACAGATTCCCCCGCCTCCTGGATGCCGGGAAAGAGAATCAACTGAAAGGAGGCTTGCAAATCATAAGCCAGGACAGGAGTCGGGGTAAAATCCCAATGTTTCCGGCATATAATTCTATTGCTTGCGAAAAAGGGCATGGCCAGGGAGTGCCCCGGACCCAATTAAAGAGGAGGATTTTAGTTGCGATAAGCCCATGAAATTGATTGGCGGATCTGTGGAGATGACATGCAGTTGGCGGGGATTTCCCTGGATCCGGGAGAATCCGTGGCGGCTATTAAACCCTGGCATTACATAGCCGCAATTAATCCAGGCGGTATGCTTATTATTTGAGCAGCTTAATTAATCAATTCATGGTTTCAAGGGAGGTTGTATTATCTTGAAAAAATTATTGGCTGTTGTTATCTGTTTGCTTCTGGCCTTTTCTATGGTGGGCTGCGGCGGTGCCGAGACGGCCCAGCAATCAGAGCAATCCAAATCGGCTGACGAAGCGGGCGTTCCTGCTGCTTCCGGTGACCGGCAGGCGCTCATATGTGACAATTACGAGGCCTTTAACAATGCCAAACACGCATATGAAAATCATATAATGGACGCCAGTGAGGACCATGAGGTGGTATCTATTCACCGGACTCAGGTCATTGTACTTGGGAACACGATTTTTCACTACCTTCTGCCCTTGAGCTTGTTGGGTCAATCAGTAAACATCACCGGGAATTTTGATGTGAGTATGGAAAAAACAATGCTCGAGCAGGGGTGGGCTGATAATGTAAGTCTGGTTGACAATGGGGATGGCAGCTATCAGATTACCGGCGAAAAAGATGGAGACAAGTGGAAGCTGGATGTTGCCTACGATGCAGCCACAGACTCCCTAAGATTGGTCGGTTACGAGAACGACAAGCTGGGGCTTGTTTTTGAATACTGCAAACTTGGAAAGGGGTATGCAGCCCAGTACTATTTTGAGGATGTCACCAGCTATGAGCAGGCCCAACCGGTTTATCAGTGGTGCAACTATCGGCTCGTCTTTGAAGGCAACAATGGGTCCTCGGCTCGTTTTGAAGGGGTAGAATCCGAACCGGCCAGCATCTTCAAGAATCCGCCCGATCCGGACACATGGTTCAGCGGAGCCACCCAATGGCTGACCATTACTGATGGAAGCTTTACCGGCAAACTGAGCGGTACGGAATTCTAATTGAACCGGGCCTAATGGACACCGTACCGATATGACATTAATACTTATTGCTCGGAGGGGACTATTCTGTCGTGCGGCGGAATAGTCCCTCAAACTTTATCGCGGGTTATTATCAATACTAAATGTTTTTCAAGGTGAAACTTATTTAATGAGAAAGTGTATAGAGAAATGAAATCCTCCAGGAGGAATTAATTAATGGATACCCGGGATGACCGCCAACTGGTCCTGGCATGCCGGAAGGGAGATGAGTACGCTTACCGGGTGTTGCTCTCCCGCTACGAAAGCTATATCTACAGCCTGTGTTTCCGGCTGACCGGGCGGCGGGAAGACGCCCTGGAGTTGGCACAGGAGGCCATGGTCAAAATAGTAATGGGCCTGGACAGCTACCAGATCAACCAGCCGTTTAAGCCGTGGCTCCGTCGGTTGGTGATCAACACCGGGATTAATTTCCTGCGTCGGCGGTCGCCGGATTTGCTGTCACTCGACCAGGATATCGCGGACGGTCTAACCCTGGGGGATTCGCTGGCCGCCGGCAACAGCGGAAATCCCCAGATGCGGTTGGAATGGATGGAAACCAGGCAAGCCCTGGAAAAGGCCATGGAGGAATTGCCACCGGAATATCGGCTGGTGCTCACCCTGCGTCACCAGGAAGGGATGAGTTACAAAGAGATTGCTGATTCGATCGGTATACCGGTTGGTACAGTCAAAACCTATCTCTTCCGGGCTCGTAATCGGCTGCGGCAAATGTTGAAAGACGTTTATGGATGGGAGGATTAGCCACATTGGAATGTAATCACGAGATGCTGCAACTCTTTCTGGACCGGGAATTGGAGCCTGAACAGGCCAAAGAACTGAAAAAGCACCTTGCTCGATGTCGTGAATGCCGGCAGGAGCTTTCCCGGCTTAAACTGATGTGGCTGGAACTGGAGCAGGAGGAGGAATTGGACCTGCCGCCGGAGCTGCCCTTCCTGCGGCAGCAGGCGATAACCGCCGCCAGGACACTGTCACAAATGTCCGCCGGCGAGTTCTCCTACTGGCAGTCTCAAAAACTGGCATGGGAGCCGGTTACGACTGCAATCACCCTGATTCCGGGAACCCGAACGCTTAGCAGAGCAGCGAGGGCTATTGGCAGCAGGATTCCGTCGGCTCTGGAGGTTGTGGGGAAAAAGGGGTTAAAACTGGTGTTTCGGGGGCGCAGTTAATGAGTGTTCTTGCAGTTACATTATTAGTAATCCTGGGCTTACTCCTGATTCCTATGGTGCTTCCGGTCAGTTTCCATGGTCAGGTACAAATCAAAAATGCTTTTCGCGGTTATGGAGAAGTGTCCGGACTCGGAGGTTGGATTAAGTTGTATGTATCAAAGGAACCGGGAGCCGGAACCTGCCAGTACCTAAGGCTGTTTTGCTGGGGAAAAAACCTCGCTACCGGAAAAGACAAAGCAACATCGAAAAAACAAAAGCCGGGGGCGGGCCAGTTTTTAGCAGTACTTAAACTGGATCTGATGAATGCAGTCTACCGCTACCTGATAAGACTGGTACCATGTCTCCACCTGGAAGCCCGACTGGACGGCGAGTATGGTACCGGTGATCCGGCCTTAACCGGGATGTTGTCCGGTGTAATTGCGGCCCTGGCTGCTGAACAACCCTGGGTACGCTTGAATCCAAACTTCATGGAGGCCTGTTTGGATATCGAAGGGGAAGTAAAGGGCAGGCTTTTCCCCATTGTGGTCTTGTGGCACACTTTAGCCCTGCTTCTTTCATCTCCGGTTCGTTCCCTGTGGTGGCCAAAGTTTAATATCAAAAAATTTAGAGTACGGGAGGTCGTTAAAGGTGTTTAAGGAGAACATCGAAACCATCACATCCCAGTTGGAGAACCTGGTGTCGACCAAAACCATGGTTGGCTCCCCCATCGTCAGCGGCAATGTTACGATCATACCCATCCTGTCCGCTTGTTTTGGGTTTGGGACCGGAGTCGGCGAAGGCGGTGAAAAATCAGGTCCGCATCACGGCAAAGGGTCCGGCGGGGGTGGCGGAGCCAAGGTCGATCCAACTGCCATGGTGGTAATTCAGGATGGTGAGGTAAAGGTATACTCTTTGGGCAAAAAGGGCACCCTGGATAAGCTGGCCGAACTCATCCCCACGGTGCTGGAAAATGTGAAGGGCAGTAAATGCGAACAATAATCAGGCAAAACAAAAAGTGATACCCAAACAGAACGATATCACCGTTCTGCCTGTGCGACCAGGCAGAACGGTGTTTTTTTGGCGTAAGCGCGACTGCTCGTCTGCAGGGGAATAAGCTGTATCCCGTAACCGGCTACACTCCAATTACCGCCGTCCCCGTGCGGGGATCGTACATCCAGCGTATGGTACCGCCGGCTTCCGGTTTTTCCACCAGCAGCTTCTCACCTGCCCAGTAAGCGTTCATAGCATTATCCAGGAACGGCGCGTCGACAAAGGTTTTTTTCAGAACATCAAAAAGCTTTATTTTATGGTGGGAATCGCCGTAGTAGCGAATGGCTGCGTATTGATGGCTGCCGTCAAAGCTAAGATCCAAAACCACCGCCCCTTCATCCGTTATCTGCTGCGAGAACAACTCTTTATTCTGCTTCAGATCGTGAGCAATTACTATAAAGGACTCAAGTTCCTGGATGGTGTAGAGCAAGATCTGTTTCTCCGGGCTGTAAGCCAGGGAAGACAGCCTTCTCATATCCGGGGTTCCCGCTTGGGTTATGCCCTTTACCTGCAGGAGGAGATCCTCGTGCTCTTCACCAATCTTGCGGATGTAGATGCCGTCCTGCCGCCCCAGGACCTCAATTCCGCCTTCACGGTCAACGATACGCTCAATCTTGTATCCCTCTTTACCCTTTACAAGATACAGGCGGATATGGTTCAGCCTGTAGTAGGCATCGGTATTGTAGGCCTCGGTTTGCCAGGCGTCAATATAGGTCCGACCGTTTTCCTCGCCGCTGCCGGTTATGGAGTAGGCTACCGGATGCGGGTTGGAAATGGTGAGGTAACCCTGTGGATCGGTGAGGAGGCTGCGGGCAAAGTCGTCATCCCGGGTAATACCGGCCTCCAGGTAGCGGGCTACGGTCTCTTCAGCCGCCAGGGCTTTGGGACCTAAATTGATGCGGGTGATCCGCGTGGGTATGTTTTCGCTGTTGCCTCCCTTTAGGACATAGAGGGTGTTGGGGTCGGTGCCCCAGACAGGGTTATAAAAGTCATACATGCCGCTGAAAACCAGGCTCTGCTCGCCGTGGGCAGGATTCAGCCCCTCGGCCCACTCCTCTTCGTTGATGTATCGGTAGGGATAGTTGGCCGTAAGCTTGCGGCCGTCGGCAAAGTTGTTCACTGAACAGATATAGACATCGGAGAGGTCTGTTATCACCCTGGCGGTTTCACTGATCTTTTTCTCCTCCCGAATTGACTTAACATAAGCGATATACAACCCATCCGGAGATGCTGCGGGAAACCGTCCCACATCAACCAGATGTTCCTCACCGGATGGTTCCCTGACAAATATCTTGCCGTCACGTTCAAAAAGGATGTTCCGGCTTCCGGGAATGTAGGAAGCGTAAGAACCGGACGTGATTTTCCGCAGGTTCTTCCCGTTGCGGTCAATCTCATAAATACCAAGGCTCCTTACTTTATGGCCGTGTTCCAGCCATTCGACCTGTTTGCGGGTGACAAGCAGGCTCTTGTCATCCGCACTCCAGGAGGGTTCTTCGTAAAAGAGATCGTAGTCATTGCCCTCGATCAGGGCATTGCTTTTTCCGCTTTCCAGATCGTACAAGTATATCCCCCGGCTATTGACACAAGCCGCGGTTTTGCCATCGTGGGACAGAGAAGAAAAGAGTATTGTGCTGTCGGTGACCCTTTTGATTGTGGCCCCTTTCCCGGACTGGATAGGAACACTGAAGGTTCCTTGATCCGCTACCGGGATATAAATCTTATCGTTGCCTATTACCGGCGGCAGATTGCTTCCCGAGGCAATATCGACCAGGGATACCTGATCGACAATTTTTAGATCAGCGGCCAGGACAGGGTTCACAATACCGTTTTCGCGGTTTCCGAGACCCAACCACAGAGCAAGAGCCATCGCGGCTGTCAATACCGCTACCAGAGCCAAGGTCGGTTTCCTCCGAGATGCAGTCGGACTAGACTCAAATTCGGCCCGCAACCGCAGTTTCAAGTCCCGGTTTACCGGAATTTCATCGCGCAGA
>LFRU01000032.1:37476-115901 GCA_001512495.1 Syntrophothermus sp. DTU052
TCTTTAAACTTAAGTCCACAGAAGAACCGCAGGTTGATCAGTTCAAACCGCTCTGCATCCAGTTGACTCAGAGCGCTTTTCAAACACGCCCGTTCCAGGTCGTGTTCCAGGTCTTCCAGCACGGTCAAAAAGGTTACACCTTCAGGGGTCTCGCCCGGGAATTCCCGGCCTGATTTTCGGTAGTAATCCACAATGGTGTTCCGGGCAATCGTCACCAGCCAGGCCTTATGGGTTTGACGGGTTGAGTCGAAATGCCGGAAGGCCTTTAGAAAAACATCGCTGACAATGTCATCTGTGTCCCATGGGTTGCCGGTTTTACAGTATACATACCGGTATATGTCATCGTAGTAGTCCTCGTATAACCGAAGGAAATCGTTGGCCAACTTGTAAACCTCCTTCTATATAGCATTTACGATTGAAGAGCAAAAGAGAAACACCTCTCCTTGGAAAAATGCTTTTCTTATCTACAGAGAGGACGGGATAAAGGCAGAAGGGATAGGGATTGCCGGATTGAAGATGGGTATAGATAACACTTTTGCCATGTGGCGTCTGTCGGGGGTCAAACCGTGGGGATGGAAAAGGCGGGAGAATACTTGGCAATCAGTGAATAATTTTATGCTTTGTGAAAATGAAGCTAGGATATGACATAGTTGTCGTATTACTCTACCAAGCAGCTAAATGGCAAAACCAAGTAAGGGGAGGGAATTGTGGTGGCAGGCAAAATCCGGGAAATGATTAATACCATTGTCGAAAAACGCTCCGGAGGAAGTGCCATGGTGGCACGGAGCATACGAGCCCGGTTAGTCATCAAAGGGATTAATGTTGATGCTTATACGGAAACTTCAGAAGACGACCCCGAGGTAATTGCCAAGCTTCAACAGATAGCCAAAGAACTGGGGGTTTCGCTGTAGTAGTATTAAGGAATAGGGAAGGAGCGATAAAATGGCCGTCATGACAGCTTATTCCACCGCAGCTTCATTTGGTACGGCGGTGACAGAGGTCGCAAATCAACTTGCGTCTGAAAAACCCAAACTGATCGTATACTTTGCCTCATCGGTGTATCCACCTCGTGAGCTTGCTTCTGCCATGGAGAAGGCCTTTGCTGGAGCGACAATCCTGGGTTGCACTACCGCAGGCGAAATTGCGCCGGGCAGGATGCTAAAGAATTCCCTGGTTGCCATGGCATTGGGCGAAGATATTATCGAGGATATAGCGGTAGAAGTAATCGAAAATGTTAAGGATGGAGATCGAACCAGAGAAGCCCTTCAAGCATTGGCTGCACACTTTGGTAAAGAACCTCTGGATCTGGATCCGACTGAATATGTGGGGCTTGTATTATTTGACGGGTTATCTGGTGCCGAGGAAATGATTAATGATAAAATCGGTGATGCAACCAACGTTTTCTTTGTTGGGGGTTCAGCCGGGGATGATTTGAACTTCAGCCAAACCCATGTTTTCCTTCAGGACCGGGCGCTATCCAATGTGGCAGTTCTTGCTCTTATTAAAGCAGCAGTTCCTTTCGACATAATAAAAACTCAGAGCTTTATTCCTACCGGCAAAAAGTTCAACGTTACTGAAGCCCTGGAGTCCCAGCGCACCATCGTAAAGTTGGACGGTGAACCGGCCGCTGAAGTGTACGCCCGGGCGGTAGGCCGTAAGGTGGAGGAGATCAGCGAGGAGTTTATGCGCTACCCGCTGGGTTTAATGGTGGAGGATGAGCCGTTCATACGCAGTCCTCAACGGGTACAGGACAATAAAATCATCTTTTACTGCGCGGTCAAGGAAGGCATGGTACTGGAACTGATGGAAGCCCAGGATATGATTGAGGATACGGAGGCGGCGGTCAAGGCTGCGGATAAAGAATTGGGAGGAATTCAGGCCCTGATTGTTTTCAACTGCATCCTGCGTACCCTGCAGTTGGAGAGCGAGGGCAAAACCGAGTCCTTTGGGAGGATCTTTGCCGGTTACCCGGCAGTCGGGTTCAGCACCTATGGAGAGAGCTATATTGGTCACATAAACCAAACCGCGACTATGCTGGCGTTCGGTACCAAGCGCTAATCCTATTACAATGTGTTCTTATAGCGGCCTTCGACATCTGTTGGGGGCCGCTTTGCTTTACTTCGATTCTTGGAGCAATACAAACCGGAAACAAATGGCCCGCCTAAATTTAACCCCTGACAAAGTTAAGGATTGCTGTAACGTTTTTGGATAAATTCGATGAACTCCTCTACACTCTTTCTGGCCTCTTCCGGCAGATTGGCCAGCATATCATCAATCCTGCCGGCGGTTGGCGCGGTGCGCGCGATACCCAGGAGAAAGTCGGTAGAAGTACCATAAAAGCCGGCCAGTTTGATCAGGGAATCAAGTTCCGGTCGCCGCCGCCCAGTTTCCCACTCTGCATAGGTACTGCGGTTAATACCCAATTGTTGGGACAGAGCGGTCTGGCTCAGTCCTTTCTTCTTACGAAGTTCAAGCAGCCGTGAACCAATAGTCAATAATAGTCACCTCCTTTATCAATAATTATAGTCGCGGTACGAGACATGTAAAGTCGGCAATGATACAAGGTTGACACCAGGAATTATAGGGCATAAGATGATTTTGCCAATGTCGCTTTATGCGTCAATAGCCAGGAACGCTGGTGAAAATAAGGGGGACAAGATGAATAAAGACCGTGAGCTGAACCTGTTGGTGGACCTTGAAAGCGGCAGGATATGGGTTCCCAAAATGGGAACCCACCTGACCCCGTCCGAGATCAGGTTGTTGGCGGTGCTGAATCGCCGGGAAGGTCGTCCGACACCGCTGGAATTTCTAATCAATGAGCTAAACCGGGATCCGGCCGGGAGCGGCGGCGGCAATCCCCGCTACCACATATTCAATTTGCGCCGTAAGCTGGAGCATACCCGGGAACAACCGGTTATTATAACCCGGCCCGGGATCGGTTATTACCTGGTGCCGGGGAGGGTGCACTTCATTGGTGGAGCTGATAAATAAAGCGGTTGCAGGTTATGATTCCTGGAGGAAAAAATTCCCTTATAAAACAAAATACACAAAATATAGCAGGAAATTAATTGAATCAAGCGAAGTAATAACTATTTCTGGCGGGGAGCAGGGCAGTGTTTGACATTGATAGACGTATGCTGGTGACGGTGGTTATTGCGGTGCTGATCAGCTTTGGCCTCGGCTACCAGTATGGGGTTTATATTGAGGGAAAAAGAAAGCTGCAGGAGCATCTGACCAGGTCCGAGGTGTCAAACCAGAGTACCCAACAAGCTAAGTATGAGCCGGCCCGGATCTATGTCTACGTGGTGGGCGAAGTACTGAATCCCGGGGTTCAGGAAATGGAAGAAGGAGCCCGGGCCTACCAGGCGGTGGAGAGGGCGAAGCCCGGAGAGAACGCAGACCTGAGTGCAATTAATTTGGCGGCTCTCGTCAGGGATGGCGAAAAGATCGTGGTCCCGAGAGTGGGGGAACAGACAGTGGGAACATCCTCCAGTTCCGTCTTTAATAGCGACGGGCCTCTCGATCTCAACGCGGCTACCGTGGAGGAGCTTGATCAAAGGCTGCCCGGCATCGGTCCGGCTCTGGCCCAGCGGATAGTCGATTACCGCCAGCGGACTGGAGGTTTCCGCGCGGTTGAAGAGCTGCTGGAGGTTTCGGGCATAGGGGAGAAAAAGTATGCAGAAATCAAGGACCTGGTCTGTGTCCGATAAGCGTGCGTAACCCATCTCCCATGATCCGTCCTGATGCAATGATTGGTCACTCCAGGCGAGTAAACTTCCAAACCCCGGCTGAACGTAGGTGGTCATAATCGACCGGATACTGCCCTGGATTTTCATCGGACTGGCAATTGGAATCTCACTGGCCGAGTGGGGCAATTTCTGGTGGAATCTTATACTGGCAGTGGCAATGGTCTTCATCGCTCTCCAGTGGCGAAAACCGACTATTCTCCTGCTGGCTGTAGTTATGATTTTCGGCAGTTTTTATTGGAGTCTTGCCCATCCCCGGTCCCCGGGTCTTCAAGAGAGATACCTGATAGAAGCCAGAATTCTGGTACTGGAGAGGCCGTACACTGAGAACGGGGAACTGCGTTTTACCGGCCTGCTGCAGAAAGAAGGGATCCGGGTCAGGGTTTTCCTTCCCCTCATCCTGCCCCTGGAAAAAGGCGATCTTTTGGAGGTTAACGGTTCTCTGCGTGAGATCCGGGGACCGAGCAACCCGGGTGACTTCAATTATAAGGAATACTGGTCTCATCGCGGCGTCTTCTACAACCTGCTGGTCAGAGAACAGCCCCCTCCCCGGGTAGTAGCCCACCGGTTGGGTTTAGGGGATCATCTGCTGTCTAAGTTCATTGGCCGAGGACAGCAGGTGATTCGGGCCGGCATGACTGATGAACAGGCGGTATTAATGGAAGGGATGCTGTTCGGATTTCAGGATGAAATCAGCCGGGAAAAGTATGCCCGGTTTCAGAAATCCGGGATAGTTCATATTTTTTCGGTTTCCGGGTTTCATGTGGGCTTCATCGTCCTCATGGGGGTCTGGGCTGCCAACCGGCTGGGACAGAAAAAATCTACCCGTCTTTTGACTGTTTTGTTTCTCATTATGCTGTATGGCTTCATGACCGGATGGCCGGCTCCCATGGTCCGCGCTTCTGTAATGGCTTCCCTGGGACTGACGGCTCATTATTTCGGACGTGAGGAGGACCTGCCCTCGTCACTGGCTGCTGCCGGCATCCTCCTGCTGCTGATTGATCCGGCTAACCTGTTTGAGATATCCTTTCAGCTCTCCTTCCTGGCTACCTGGGGTATAATCTACCTTTATCCGCGGTGGAGGGACAAAACCGGTTGGCAGCTCCCCTGGGAGAGGGCAGTTCTGCTCAGCCTGGCGGCGCAGGTGGCGACTCTGCCCCTGACTGCATACTATTTCAATCTGGTAAGCCTTGTTTCTGTAGTTTCCAACCTGCTGCTAATTAATGTGGCGGGCGGTGCCATTATTCTCGGTTTTCTGGGAGTAGTCGCTGCTCAGTTAAGCCCGGTACTCGCTTCCATTTTTATGGTTCCCGCAGGTTTCCTGACGGCTCTGGTTCAGTGGGGCTCAAACCTCTTGGGGGGGATACCCGGTGGCTTTTTGTGGGTGGCGCAACCGGCCATCTGGACAGTACCCTTTGCTTATCTGG
Source organism: Syntrophothermus sp. DTU052 (assembly GCA_001512495.1). Taxonomy (GTDB): domain Bacteria; phylum Bacillota; class Syntrophomonadia; order Syntrophomonadales; family DTU052; genus DTU052. The sequence goes on from LFRU01000032.1 coordinate 42,650, forward strand.
GTATGGTGCTGCTGTGGGGAAGGATATCGATACCCGCGGCTGCGATTAAGCTGCGGGACGGCGAAACCGGGCAGGCTCACATCTCGATGGATGGACTCCGGGCTGGTGTGGGAGTATGTTTAATACTGCTGTTCGCTGCTTCATTGCTGATTCCGGGGCAGTTTAGATCTCCGGGTGTCTTGCGGGTGGTATTCCTGGATGTAGGACAGGGGGATGCCGTTTTTGCTAAGACCCCGCAGGGAGTTACTATCCTGGTGGATGGAGGAGGGTCTGATTTGTTCGACGTGGGCCAGGGGGTGGTGCTTCCCTATCTGCGGAGACAGGGAATCAGGAGCATTGACCTGGCTGTGGCTACCCATCCGCATACCGACCACCTGCAGGGCATAAAATCAGTTCTTAGAGAGTGTCCGGCTCGGGTGGTGGTAGCCGGAGAAGGATGCCTGGAAGAACTGGGGGAGAGCAGCGGTGAAGTGGTATCCCTGCAGGGACTGCGGGAGCTGTCTCTGGGCGGGGGGACAAAAGTGTGGATGTGGGCACCGGAACCCGGGAGCTTTGCCGAACCGGGTAATGAGACCTCGGTAATACTTAAGATCACCGAGGGAGAGGTGTCTTTTTTGTTGACCGGAGATGCAGGGGTAAAAGAACTGGAGGTGCTGATGGCAGAGCCGGGGCTGGATCTTTCGGCAACGGTTCTTAAACTGCCCCACCATGGGAGCAGGCATTCCTGGTCGGACGATTTTATGGAGCGGGTGGACCCGGTTTACGCTGTGATATCCGTCGGGTCGCGCAATCCCTTCGGTCACCCCAGCCCGGAGGTATTGGCCGGAGCCAGGGAAAAAGGAGTGCGTATCTTTCGTACAGATCTGGATGGCGCTGTTACTTTTGTTACTCGGGGCAGGGATATCAAAATCCTCACCGGGCCTTAGAGTGGCATCCGGCATCACCTCCTTTGGGCTGCCGGATGCTGCCTCCGGCGGCCTCCAATATGATTGCCGGCTAAGGGCACCACCAGAAATTGCAGAAACAGTAGCATGTAAACGCGGCAGGCGGTGGAGAAGGAGCATAGTGGATACGTAAGTATACAGGAACCCCCGTATTCTTCCGCTTGCGAATAGCGATTGTGCTACAGACTGTTACCTCCCCCGACAAGGTTTTGTGGAGTTGCATGTGCTCACTCTGCAGGATTTCAAATGACCGGTGGTTAATCTACTGACTGGGGGTGAGTCCAATTAAAACCGTACCACCGTTAATTCTTCTCTGGGGTCCGGAGGATTACCTGCTCGAACGGCGATTAAATGAGATTATCGACCAAATGAAGCAGTATGACGGGGATGAGCCCGAGGTTGTTAGCCTGGACAGCTTGGAGACCAAACCATCTGCATTGGAACAGTACCTGGCAGAAGTACCCCTTTTTGCTCACCGCCGGGTGGTACTGATGCGCCATCCGCCCTGGCTGGAAAAGCCCGCCAAATCGGGTATCAAAGAATGGGAATCGGTTATTGGATCCTTTGTTCGGTCTGAGCCCCATCAGCTGCACCTGATTTTAACTGCCAACAAGAAACCGGGGTCCCGAGCTATTGACGAACTCATCAGAAAACACGGGGAAGCACTGGAGGTGCCGGGAATCAGTCCCCGCCGGCTAGCCGACTGGATTACGGAAGAATTAAAAAAAACCGGGGTTAAAATACAGCGAGAGGCGCTTGCAGTTTTAGTGAAAAGTGGGCGTGATATGAATTACCTGGCCCGGGAGTTGGAACGATTGGCATTATGTCACCGGGGACAAACCGTAACTACTGGCGATTTGACAGGTATTGAGTCGGATCCTGCTAGTTTCAACGTGTTCCAGTTGACCGATGCCCTGCTGAAAAAGAATACCCGGGAAGCCCTGCAGGCTCTCGCCTCTCTTCTGCACAAAGGTGAACCCGTTACCCTGATTGTCCATATGATCACGCGGGAATTGGTGCTGCTGGGAAAGGTGCAGGCTCTGGCAGCCCGGGGAGAACCTTCTTCCACCATAGCACGTATACTCGGGAAACAGCGTTTTCGTGTTGACAAAATGCTGCGGTCCTCGATGAGCACAGAAGATCTCAGGTATGCTCTGAAACGGATGGCGGAGATAGACTACGCAGTAAAAAATACCTCCCAGGACCACCGGCTGCTGCTGGAAACGATGATTGTTGAAATCTGCGAAAACCGGCACCGTATGCCGGATTGATTACCGGCAGCAACGGTGGAAATGATTTGGCCGGTAACGGTTTGTGATCCAAAAAAATAAGGCCTGCCGTTATTAGCAGGCTTGGCTTTGAGTTCTACTGTTCCAGTTGGTTCAGTTTTTTAGCCAGCCGCGATTTTGTTCGGGCTGCTTTGTTCTTATGGACAATTCCTCGGCCTGCGTTCTTATCGATAATAGATATGGCCGCGACCAGTCTTGTTTCGGCCTCGGATCTATTATTATCAGCAATTGCCGCTTCGAACTTTCTTATCGCTGTTTTCATGGCAGATTTTTTTGACATATTGCTGGCTTGCCGAATTTTTGCCATCCGTGCTCGTTTCATGGGAGTTTTACTCTTTGCCAACTCAGCACCTCCTTTGTTGCACATAAATTGACAGAATTAGAATATCATCATTGAATTCAAAATGCAACGGTTTGCATAGTTTTTCACGGATTCAGGCAAGATAACATCATCTACCCATGATAAGGAGGTGGAAAGAATGCTGGGAACAGTAGTTCGCTTTGTGGTGTCAGCCCTGGTCTTAATGCTCGTTTCCTGGTTGCTTCCCGGGATCAGGGTGTCGGGCTTCACCGGGGCTTTGATCGCCGCTATAGTCATCGCCATACTTGGTTACCTTGTTGAGCTCGCTCTGGGTGAACGTATATCGCCGCGCAGTCGAGGGATAGTTGGATTTGCGGTTGCGGTTGTTGTAATCTATGCCGCACAGTTTATTATTCCCAACTACCTTTCAGTGACCATTCTGGGAGCATTATTGTCTGCCTTTGTGATAGGTTTAATAGACGCTTTCGTTCCCACAGAGTTAAGATAATAAATGCATCAAAGTTCCAACCGTATTGTTGGGACTTTTTTGCGGTTCTATCCCCTGCAAAGGCGGAATATCAATTCTACCAAACCATGAGTGCAGGGGGAGATTATGGCAAAAAAAATAGTTGTCCTTGGCAAATGGTTGTTAAGAGCGGGGCTTGGCCTAACTGTATTGATAATGGGATTGGGCTATGACCCTGCTCCCTGCTTTCGGACTTTACAGGATTGGGCGTACCATGTTTCAGTTAACGGCCGGGAGTACGCATACGCCCTCGATGTATCCAAAACCGGCGGAGAGTACTTGCTGAGGTCGAATATTGGAGGGTTGGGGGACCGGCCGGATGGTTTGTCATGGAAAAAGCTTCTGAGTTCTGCCGGGGTGGTTATTAACGAACCGGTTGATATGGTGGCCTCACACATGCAGCCCATTAAGGGGTTGACCACTGCGGTATCGGCCATGGCAGATCCCCCGGGGACTTCCTTTGAGGGTGGATTACATCCGACGCCTGATGTACAGGATAGTGATACCGACTACGATATAGTTGTCAACGATCGCTATCCGCCGGTGGCGATCTACTGCACTCACAGTTCCGAGACTTATCTTCCTGATGACAATCGCACCCACTCGGAGAGGGAGCGGGGTTTGATTAATGATGTGGCCCTGGAACTGGCCAAGCATCTCAGCCAGTTAAGCTTTCGGGCGGTTTTTATAGATACCATTCATGATTCGCCGGAATACACCGAGTCCTATGTAAAATCCAGGCAAACGGTCAAGCAGTTGCTGGAGGAGGATAGCAGTTGGGGTGCCATCATCGACGTGCACCGGGATTCGATACCGGGGCAGAAAACCGGCGCTGTCGTGGATGTTAACGGGAGAAAGGCTGCTCAGATTCTCATCGTGGTGGGCAGCGACCAGCGGAAAAGCAACCCGCAATGGGAAAAGAACCTGGAGTTTGCGGAGAAACTGTACAGTGAAGCCGAGAACAATTACCCGGGTTTAATCAGGGGAGTCAGGATCAAACCGGGTACCTATAACCAGGATCTTTATTCACCGTCGATCCTGATTGAGGTCGGTAATGAATACAACAGCCTCGAGGAGGCTAACTACGGAGTAACCCTTTTTGCCCAGATCCTCGCCCGGGTATTACTGGAAGGGAATTGAAATGAGGTGCTTTTACCTGATCATCCTGCTGGCGGCAGGTATTCTGGTGCTGGGCATGGGGATAACTGCCGAATCCCTTGAAGAACTGGGAGGGAAGCCGGTAACCGTTTTGGCACTGGATAGCAAGGGCAGCAGTGCCAGGCTTACCTTCCTGGGTGAGGATTATGAGTTCCGTTTATCCGCCGACAGCATGACCGATTGGCCGGCAACCAAACACCTTTTCAGCCGCCGCCTGAAAGACAGCCTGCAATGGGTTCTAGACTGGTGTCAGGACCTGGCCTTTACCAAAACCCTGGACCTGCCTGTTTTTCCTTAAGATATCCCTCATCCCGCTGACCTTCCTTTTTTCAGTAATTGTTTGCATCGTTCGTGATTTAGGATATATTTATGCTTAACGCTGCTTGGAGTTGTTACCTATGCCGGAGGGGAAAACGATCGCCAAAGTTGCCGGTTACTTGATGGTGACCATGCTGATAGCCCGGGTATTGGGCTATGTCCGAGACATGGTCATCTATTCATGGTTTGGACAAACCTATGTGACCGATGCTTATAATGCGGCTTTCTCAATTCCCGACTTTATTTATATGCTCCTGGTGGGAGGGGCCCTGAGTTCTGCACTCATCCCTGTTCTGGGCCAGTACCTGGCTCGGGGAGAAGAAGAGGAAGCCTGGAAGGTAACCAGTCTGATCCTCAACTGGACCGTCCTGTTCCTGATACTTCTTATTATCCTGGGTATGGTTAAAACCCGGGTTCTGATAACCCTTCTGGTTCCGAAGCTGCCTCCGGAAACTATTGAGCTCGCTGCCAGTCTTACCCGGGTAATGCTCATCCAGACCTTTTTTATGGCCCTGAGCGGCATATCCCTGGGGGTCTTAAATGCCCGCAAGCATTTTATTTTACCCGCACTGGGAGGGATCGTTTATAACCTGGGGATAATACTGGTGGGGGTAATGCTGGCTCGTCAGTGGGGCATCATGGCCTTTTCCGTGGGGGTGGTGGTCGGATCGGCCCTCAATTTTGCCATACAGATTCCGGCTCTGGCCCGGGCCGGGATCAGGTATTACCCTATCCTGAACCCGAAACATCCGGGGCTTAAGCAGATGTTGATCCTGATGGTACCGGTAGTCATAGGCTTGTCAGTAACCCAGATCAACCTGTTTGTAAACCAGAACCTGGCATCAGGACTGCCTGAGGGCTCAATATCGGCTCTGCGCCTGGCCCAACGTATCATGCAGCTGCCGGTTGGCATATTTGGAATGTCGGTAGCCATGGCAGTATTTCCTACCATGACCGAGCAGGTGGCCAGAAACAATATTACTGAATTCAAACGTCTATTCTCCCTGGGGTTGCGCGGGGTTTTCATTATTACCATTCCGGCCGCCCTGGGCTTAATGGCCTTGCGGGAACCGCTTATTGTTTTGCTTTTCCAGCAAGGGCAGTTTGACGCCCAGGACACCCTGGCCACGGCTCAGGCCCTGTTCTACTACTCCATCGGGCTTTTTGCCTACAGTGCCCTGCAGCTGGCAAACCGTATTTTTTACTCGCTTAGAGACACCGTTACCCCGGTGCTGGTCGGGATTACTTCCATTACACTGAATATTGCCCTCTCGATTCTGTGGATTAAGCCCATGGGACACGAGGGCCTGGCCCTGGCTTACTCGGTTGCCGGGATATTTAATATATTGCTCTTGATCGTGATTATCAGGAAGAGGCTGGGCCGTATTGGGGGGGGAGTCTTAGCCAGGAGCTTCCTGGTAGCGGTTTTGGGCTCGCTGATAATGTATCTCGGGGCCCGCTACGGAGCGACCTGGGTAGGGTCCTGGCTGGTTTTTACACCCAAGGTAAATGCCCTTATAATGGTTTTGACGGGGCTGGGACTTGGAGCGGGTATTTACGGTATAATTATTTCCGTATTCCGCCTGGAAGAAACCGAACTGGTATTTGATATTATTAGAAAACGCCTGCCCGGGTTAAGATACCGGGTCTAATGGAGGGTCTTTGTGGATAATATTCGGAACTTCTGTATCATCGCCCATATCGATCACGGCAAATCGACCCTGGCCGACCGCCTGATGGAGTATACCGGAACCCTCTCCCAGCGTGAGATGCGGGAGCAGTTCCTGGATACCCTGGATCTGGAACGGGAACGGGGCATCACCATCAAGCTGACCCCGGTTCGACTGGAGTACAAGGCCCGGGACGGACAGACGTATATACTGAACCTGATCGATACTCCCGGGCATGTTGATTTTACTTATGAGGTATCGCGCAGTCTGGCGGCCTGTGAGGGGGCCCTGCTGGTAGTTGATGCCTCTCAGGGGATTGAAGCCCAGACGCTGGCCAATGTGTACCAGGCGATGGAGCAGGACTTGGAAATTATCGGGGTGTTGAACAAGATAGACCTGCCCAATGCCGAACCGGAACGTGTTATTGACGAGATGGGTGATGTCTTGGGAATTGTCCCCTCGGACATTATTCGGGTGTCGGCCAAGCTGGGCCAGGGGGTTGAGGAGGTCCTGGAAGCGTTGGTTGCCAGGGTGCCGCCTCCCCGGGGAGATGCCGGCCGGCCCCTGCAGGCACTGATTTTTGATTCCTACTTCGACTCCTACCGCGGAGCTATCAGCTACATAAGGGTTTTCCAGGGGCAGATCAAAAAAGGGGATCTGATCCGCATGATGGCAACCGGCAAGGAGTATGAGGTCTCCGAGATCGGGATCTTCACTCCCCGCATGAAACCGGTGGAGGTTTTGAAGGCCGGAGAGGTAGGTTATCTGGCGGCCGGAATAAAGAACGTTCTTGACACCCGGGTCGGAGATACCATAACCTCTGCCAAAACGCCGGCGCCGGCCCCTCTGCCGGGCTACCGCCGGATTAAGCCGGTGGTGTTCTGTGGTTTATACCCGGTGGAAAACAGTGAGTTTGAAAGGCTGCGTGATGCTCTGGAGAAGCTGAGGCTGAATGATGCTTCCCTGCAGTTTGAACCGGAGACCTCGGAGGCCCTGGGGTTTGGCTTCCGCTGTGGCTTCCTGGGACTGCTGCATATGGAGATAATCACCGAAAGGCTGGAGCGTGAATACAACCTGGAATTGATCATCACCGCCCCCAGCGTTGTCTACCAGGTGCTGCTGGAGAACGAAGAAGTAATCGAGGTTGACAATCCTGCTCAGTGGCCGCCAATCGGTCAGATCCGCCAGGTCAAGGAACCATATGTGCAGTCCACCATAATGGTTCCCGACGATTTTATCGGGAGCATCATGGAACTGTGCCAGGAGAAACGCGGCACCTTCAAGAACATGGAATACCTCTCACCTCACCGGGTGATGCTGGTCTATGATATGCCTCTTTCCGAGATCATCTATGATTTTTTTGATGCTTTGAAGTCGAGAACGAAGGGCTATGCCTCTTTCGATTATGAGATAATCGGCTATGTAGAATCTGAGTTGGTTAAGCTGGATATCATGTTGAACGGGGAAATAGTGGACGCTCTGTCGTTTATCGTGCACAAGGACAAGGCCTATCCCCGGGCCCGGACCATTGTGGAAAAGCTGCGCCGGATCATCCCCCGGCAGCTATATGAAGTCGCCATTCAGGCGTCCATCGGCAGCCGGATCATTGCTCGGGAAAATGTCAAAGCCAGGCGCAAAGATGTGCTCGCAAAATGCTACGGTGGTGACATAACCCGCAAGAAAAAACTGCTGGAGAAACAGAAAGAAGGTAAGAAACGCATGAAACAGATTGGTAGGGTTGAAGTCCCTAAAGAGACCTTTATTTCTGTTTTGGACATGGATGATGACCGATGATGGATGGAGAGAATACCAAAGGGGGCAGAGAACGGGAATATAATCCTTCAGATGCGGCCAGGGGCCTGACAAACACTGTCCTGCCGGACGCGGCTGACTCTGGGTCAAGACCGATGGGCATTTATATACATTTTCCATTCTGTTTACGCAAGTGCTCCTATTGCGATTTCTATTCCATCCCCTACCAGGCAGATTTGGCAGAAGAATACTGCAGCGCTCTTTGTTGTGAGATTGAGAGGGTCGCCGACCGACAGGAATGGGGAACGGCTATATCCGTTTACCTGGGCGGCGGCACCCCGAGCTTGATGTCGCCGGCCCAGATCCAAAGGCTGTTTGCTCATATCCATAGATTCTTCACCGTAGCTGCCGACTGCGAAATAACCATGGAAGCCAATCCGGACACCGTCAGCCTTGATCGACTGAAAGCCGGCTGTGAGGCAGGGATCAACCGGATCAGCCTGGGGGTGCAGTCCTTTAACGAATCCGAACTTGAGCTCCTGGGCCGGATTCATTCCCGGGATGCGGTTTGTCGAAGTGTTGAGAATGTGGTGAAAGCAGGAATAACCAATTACGGGCTTGATCTTATTTACGGCATTCCGGGACAGGGTCTGCCGGAATGGCTGCACAATCTGGAGGAGGCCATTAAACTGGTCCCTGCTCACCTTTCCTGTTATCTTTTACAGATGGAGGAGATGGTTCCGCTGGCGCTCCGCCTGCAGAAAGGGGAGGTGGCAGCTCTGCCGGAGGAGGAGGAGTCCGACATGTACTACGCCGCTGTGAACCGCCTTAAGCATGCAGGTTATCAACACTACGAGATCTCTAATTTCTGCCGACCCGGGGCAGCCTGTCGTCACAATCTGAACTACTGGGAGGCCGGTGATTATCTGGGAATCGGTGCTGGAGCAGTATCTTTTAAGGGCGGCGTGAGATACTGGAATCTACCTCAAATCCGGCAGTACACCCGGAACCTTCTATCCAAGGGCTCGGAACCGCCCCGGGAGGTTCTGGAATCCCTAATATCAAGGGAACAGTTGGGGTGTGATGCCATGATCATGGGGCTCAGGATGATCCGGGGGATTAATGTAGATGAGTTTGAAAAGCGATTTGGATTGCAGCCTCAAACGGCGTTTGCAGATGCTTTGCAGAAAAGCAGGGAAGAGAGGTTGCTGGAGTATCATCATCCCTGGCTGCGCTTGACCCCGCAGGGGTATTTTCTATCCAACCGTGTGTTTGTGAGGATACTGGAAGCAATTCTGTAGAAAGCTGGGAATGAGCCCCTGGAGTCGTCCAGGTATATTGGCAGCAGGCCCAGAGCCCTGGGTTCAGGACTGTCCTGGCTTGACAAAGGAAATGACTGGTGTTATTTTCTTAGTAAGATATTAGCACTCAACTCCCGAGAGTGCTAACAGGGTGATTGCTATGAAGCTGGATGAACGTAAAAAGGCGATTCTCGAAGCGGTCGTAAAGGAGTATGTTCGAACCGCGGAGCCCATAGGATCGCGAGCTATTGTCAAAAAACGCAATTTGGGGGTCAGCCCGGCAACGGTGCGCAACGAGATGGCTGATCTTGAAGAGATGGGCTTTCTGGAACAACCTCATACCTCATCAGGACGCATTCCCTCGGAAAACGGCTTCCGGTATTTTGTTGATTACATGATGGTGAAAGAACAGTTTACTCCTGAAGAGGAGGAATACCTGAGAAATATGCTTTCTCAGAAGATTGAGGACATCTCCACCGTCATCCGGCGGACTGGGAATGTCCTGGCTCAATTCACCAATTATGCCTCGGTGGTCATCACCCCTCCGATGTCGGCCGGCAAACTGCTGCATCTGCAACTGGTGCCGGTAGGGCACAGGCAGGCTCTGGTGGTCATGGTAACCGATCTGGGCAATGTAATTCACAGGCGGATAGAAGTGCCGGAATCCATCGAGGCTCAAGACTTGGAGGACCTGTCCCGGCTGTTTACCAAAAATCTCCAGGGAGCTCATTTTGACAGCATTGGCCGTACCGTGCTGAACAGTCTGCGTCGCGAACTGCTGCATCGACGCCAGTTTATTGAGAAGGTTTTAGAAGCCATTGAGATGACCATGGGTAATGATGAGAATGAAAGGGTATTCATTAATGGAGCCTTGAATATCGTCAATCAGCCTGAATTCAAGGATTTTGAGAAGCTCCGCAGGCTGCTGCTGGCTCTGGAAGAACATGAACTCATTAAGAGTCTGGTAAGTGAAACCGGACTGCGAGAGGTAAAAATAAAAATAGGAACCGAGAATGAGGCCGAGGAGATTAAAGAACTCAGCGTGGTTTTCACCACTTATGTGGTTGATGGCAACGAAAAGGGCAGAATAGGATTGATCGGTCCGGTAAGAATGGAGTACTGGAAGGCATCAGCCTCGGTGGAAAAAGTCCGCGATATTGTACAGGAAATAATCCATGATATGTCGAGATAGGAGACATTAACGGGAAACCAGGTCCATGCAGGACAGGAAACTGACAACCGTTTCGAGACTCTGGTTAACACACCACCGCGGTGCGGGTGATTTCTCAGGCCGTGGAAGGCACCATCGGGCCGAAAGGCCTGGACATCATGATGGTCGATAGCTATGGCAATGTGGTCATCACCAATGATGGGGTTACTATCCTCAGCCTTATGGAGGTTAACCACCCGGCGACCAGGATGATAATTGACGCAGCCAAGGTTCAGCATGAGGAGGTGGGGGATGGCACTACAACGGCCACCATTATGGCATCAGCCATCATTGCAGAAGGTCTGAACCAAGTCCTTAAGGGAGTGCGGTTACCAAGGTTCTGGAAGGGATCCGCCTGGTCATATCTTATGGACTGGAAGAGATTAAGAGGTGCTTGCGCCAGGTTTCAGGATGGAAGGATCCGCTGCTTTATGCAGCCGCGGTAGCCGGATGTGGAGATGAGGAAATTGCCCGGCTCGTCATCGAAGTCGGCTCAATTATTGGTCAACAACAGCTCCAGGAAGCTGGATTCAAGTTTGAGGATGCGGTCATGGCTCGTTGATTGCGATACCGGGCATTTGATAACGGCCGGGGAGGCCGGGATCTGGATCCGACATTGGTCAAGGTCAAGGCTCTGCCCACCGGTGAGGTGGCAACAGCTATCCTACGGATAGACACGATGATTAAGAAAAAGGAATTGCCAGAACCAAAGAGTGCAGGGATCAGGTTATAATGAGGTGACGGAATGAATAACGAAAGAACCCGTGAAATGGATCTGGAAAAGGAGAACGCACCTGAGCATTTATCCGAAGGTGATAACCAGCCAGAAAAGGAAACTGAAGAGACGAGTGACGAAGCCGGCCTACTGCGAGAACAGCTGGAGGCGGAGAGGACCAAAGCCCATGAATACTATAACAAATACATGAGGGCCTTGGCGGATTCTGAAAACCAACGCAAGCGGTGGCAGAAGGATAAAGAAGAGCTGCTTCGTTATGGAAATATGCCTTTACTGCAGAAGCTGTTACCGGTGGTGGATGACTTCAAGAGGGCCAAGGCGGCCATAGAACAGGGAGGAGACATATCCTCGCTCCTCAAAGGGGTTGAATTGATAGAAAAAAGACTCCTGGACCTGCTTGAACAGGAAGGGGTTGCAGCTATTCCCGCCGAGGGCGAGATGTTTGATCCCCGGGTTCACGAAGCATTCAGCATAGATGAAAGCGGACAATACCCTGACGGTACCATAGTCCAGGAATTTCAGACCGGATACACCTATCTGGAACGGGTGCTGCGTCCCAGTATGGTGGTGGTGGCTCAAACCAGGTCAGCGGAAGAGGAATAAATACTGGCAGGGGCCCCGGTTCTACAAGGGATATTTGGCATCTTGAAACGGATTGTGGTTGTCGGGGATTTTTTAGATTTTGAATTTGAACAATTGAAAGCAAACTAGAGATGTCAACGGAGGTGCTTTTATGGGCAAAGTGGTAGGTATTGATTTGGGGACTACGAACTCCTGTATTGCATTTATGGACGGCAACGATGCTACGGTGATAACCAACAGCGAAGGAGAAAGGATTACTCCCTCAGTAGTAGGGTTTTCCAAAACCGGTGAGAGGTTGGTCGGCCGTGTAGCCAAAAGACAGGCGGTTACCAACCCTGATAGAACGATCCTTTCTATCAAACGGCATATGGGTACCAAATACCGGGTAAAGATAGATGATAAAGAATATTCTCCACCCGAGATTTCGGCCATGATCCTGCAGAAGATGAAAGCTGATGCGGAGGCCTATCTGGGGGAACCTGTTACTCAGGCAGTAATCACAGTCCCGGCATACTTTACCGATGCCCAGAGGCAGGCGACGAAAGACGCAGGCAAGATTGCGGGTCTTGAGGTATTGCGTATTATCAATGAACCTACGGCCGCCAGCCTGGCCTACGGGCTGGATAAAGAGGGGAGCCAGATCATCCTGGTTTTTGACCTGGGAGGAGGAACCTTTGACGTTTCTATCCTGGAGATTGGGGAAGGGGTTTTTGAAGTCAAGGCTACCAGCGGTAACAACCGTCTGGGCGGTGACGATTTTGATGACCGTATCATAGAATACCTGGTTAATGAGTTTAAGAAATCTACCGGGGTTGATCTCAAAGCTGACAAGATGTCCAAGCAGCGCCTGAAAGAAGCTGCTGAGAAGGCCAAACATGAGCTTTCCACCTTAACCAGTACCGATATAAACATTCCCTTTATAACGGCCACATCCGAGGGTCCTCTACACCTGGATCAGACGCTGACCCGGGCCAAATTTGACGAACTCACAGCCGATTTGGTGGAGAAAACCATGGGACCTACCCGCCAGGCTTTGAAGGATGCAGGACTGAAACCGGAGCAGATCGACCGGGTCATCCTGGTAGGTGGTTCAACCAGGATGCCGTCCGTACAAAGGGCAATCAAGAATTACCTGGGCAAAGAACCGTATAAGGGGATCAATCCGGACGAAGTGGTGGCCATCGGGGCGGCCATTCAGGGGGCGATCCTGGCCGGTGACGTCAAGGACGTGGTGCTCCTGGATGTTACCCCGCTCAGTTTGGGGATTGAGACCCTCGGCGGTGTGTTCACCAAAATGATAGAACGCAACACCACTATACCAACCTCCAAGAGCCAGATATTTTCTACTGCGGCGGACAACCAGACCTCGGTGGAAATCCATGTCCTCCAGGGGGAGCGTTCTATGGCCAAGCACAATGTTACCCTGGGACGTTTTCATTTGGAGGGGATTCCCCCGGCACCGCGGGGCGTACCTCAGATTGAGGTCAACTTTGATATTGATGTCAACGGGATTGTAAATGTCAGCGCCAAAGACCTGGCGACGAACAAAGAGCAGAAGATCACCATTACTTCTTCCTCAGGCCTTACCAGCGAGGAGATTGAAAAAATGGTCAAAGAAGCTGAGAAGTACGCCGAAGAGGACCGTAAAGCCCGGGAAGCGGCAGAAGCACGTAACCAGGGAGACAGTATGGTCTACCAGGCGGAAAAGGCCATTAAAGATTTCGGAGAAAAGGTAGACGCGGCTTTGATAGATAAGCTCAAGGCCGGCAAAGAAGAATTATCGCAAGCCCTGGCCGGCGATGATATAGATTTAATCAAGAAGAAAACGGAGGAGCTCACCACTGCCATATATGAGGTTACTGCCAAAGCATATGAGCAGGCGGCTCCTGAAAGCAGTGAACAACCTGACGACGGGGTTTATGATGCTGATTACGATATAGCGGATGACAACAAGTAAAACCAGCCGGGAGAGGAATAAGAGGAACCAGTTTTCCTCTTACTCCTTTGGGTGACAACGTATTGTATGGTTATGCCATCTCCGGGATGTGATATAGTATTAAAAGGTCGCCAACTGTATTTTGATACCAGTGTTAATTCCAGGCGGCAGAGTATATAGCCGATCATTTTATTCTGTCCTCCGAAAGGTGGTTTTATTGTGGCAAAGCGGGATTACTATGAGATCTTGGGTGTTTCCCGTAATGCTTCTCCAGAGGAAATAAAAAAGGCCTATCGTAATGCGGCCTTAAAATACCATCCCGATGTGGCAAAAGACAAGGAAGAGGCTGCGGTCAAAATGAAGGAACTGAACGAGGCCTACGCTGTGCTCAGTGATGAGCAGAAGCGCAGACAGTACGACCAGTTTGGCCATGCAGCCTTCGATCCCAATCAGGGGTTTGGCGGTGGTTTTGATTTCGACCTTGGTGGCATGGGCGATATCTTTGATATCTTTTTCGGCGGCGGCGGTCGGCGCCGCCGTACGGGTCCCCAACGGGGTGCAGACCGCGAAATGCAGGTGGTTATTGATTTTGAGGATGCCGCTTTTGGCGTGGAAAAGGAGATCCAGTTCCCCCGCCTGGAAGATTGCGATGTCTGCGAAGGCAGCGGTGCAGAACCGGGTACTTCGCCGAAAACATGTCCCACGTGCAATGGCAGGGGTCAGGTGCGTAATGTACAGAGTACACCCCTGGGGAGATTTGAAACGCTCAGAACCTGCAACCGCTGCGGGGGCAGCGGCAGGATAATTGAAAAGCCGTGCAGAACCTGCCACGGTCAGGGAAAAGTCAGGCGTAACCGGCGTGTTACCCTGCGGGTCCCCGCCGGGGTAGATACCGGATCCAAGCTCCGTATGCCGGGGGAAGGAGAACCGGGTATAAATGGAGGTCCTCCCGGGGATCTTTACGTTTACGTCCAGGTTAAGCCCCACAAGGTATTTCAACGTCGCGGGTTTGATATATACTGTGAGATCCCGATAACCTTTATCCAGGCGGCTCTGGGCGATGAGGTGGAGGTGCCGGTCCTGGACGGCAGTGGAAGCATAAAGGTCCCGGAGGGAACCCAGACCGGAGCCAGTTTTACTTTGAAGGGCAAGGGGATCCCGCACATCAGGGGGAACCGGCGTGGTGACCAGATTGTGTTTGTTAAGGTGGTTACTCCTACCCGACTGACGGAAAAGCAGAAGGAATTACTCAGGAAGTTTGAACAGGAAGAGGAGAAAAAACATGAACGTAAAGGTATTTTCAATAAAGTAAAGGATGCCTTCACCGGATAAACCTTTTCATTAATATGCTGGATTAAGAATGACTTGGGAGTGAAAGCTGTGGAATGGAGTGAGATCCGGGTCTCGACAGAAGAACCCTGCGCTGAGGTTATCGCAGGGTTGTTTCACGAATGGGGAGCAGGTGGGGTGATAATTGAGGATCCCCACGCCATCCGCCAGCATATTGCTCAGGGGAACTGGGAACTCCACGGTTTTGAGCAGGAGTACCTGGAAAGGAGTTCTGTCGTCATCAGAGCGTTCTATCCCGCTCCTTACACGCTGACCTCCAAGCAGATAGACGACCTGAGAACCGTAGCCGGTAATAGCTGCCATATTGAAGTCCTGACTGTGCAGGATGAAGACTGGGCCAGCAACTGGAAGGCCTATTATCACCCGGCCCGCGTCGGGCGCAGGCTGGTGATCAAACCGTCGTGGGAGTCCTATACCCCGCAAGGGGAAGACCTGATTATCGAACTGGATCCGGGGATGGCATTTGGAACCGGCACTCACATCACGACCCGCCAGTGTCTGGAGATGATGGAGATTTCTCTTATTCCCGGGCAAAGGGTATTGGACATCGGCACCGGGTCCGGCATCCTGGCTATTGCCGCCGCCAAACTGGGTGCGGGCGAGGTGAAAGCCATTGATATTGATCCGGTGGCAGTGGAAATCGCACAGCAGAACATCAGACAAAACGGGGTTGAATCCCGGGTAACTGCGGTACACCAGGACCTGGCCGAGTTTTGGGCGCCGGAAGCAGATCTGGTGACCGCCAACCTGACGGGCCCGGTTCTCCGCCAACTGCTCGAACGCCTGATCTCTCTCACCCGCTCGGGCGGGCGGATGATCCTGGCCGGTATTGGCCGAGAACAGTGGCCGCAACTGCAAACTGTTATGATCCAAAAGGGGCTGATTCTTGAGAAAACGAACCGGGATGAGGATTGGGTAGCGGTCCTGGCCAGGAGGCCGTAGTGTTATGCGCCGTTTTTACCTTGCTTCTGACAATTTGAATCGAGACCGGATATCGATCAGCGGGGAAGAGGCCCGCCATATAGCCGTGGTCTTGCGGTTAAAGCCCGGAGATGTGATCAGTGTATTTGATGGCTCCGGTTATGAGTATCAGGTCAGTCTCTTATCTGTTGCCAGCAATCTGGTGGTTGGACGGGTGCTTTCCCGCGAGCTGAGTGCGGCTGAGCCCCCGGCACTCATAATCCTGGTGCAGGGTCTTGCCAGAGGGGAGAAGATGGATTACATAATACAGAAGTCGGTGGAGTTGGGGGTTGGCCGGATTATTCCCATTCAGACTGAGCATTCGGTGGTCAGACTTGATTCTCAAAGGGCTGAGAACAAGATAAGGCGCTGGAACAGGTTGTCGCTGGAGGCCTGTAAGCAGTGCGGGCGCAGTCAACCCCCGCCGGTGGAAGAGTTGTCCGATCTCGGCACGGTTTTGAAAAGGTTTTCCGGGATGCCCGGCATCTTCTTCTATGAAGGGTGTAAAGAAAAGCCCCTGAGAGCATTAATCAAGCAGCACCGCCAGGCCATGCTGGAACGGGGAACAGTCATATTTATCGGCCCCGAAGGAGGATTCTCCAGGGATGAGGCACAGTTGGCGGAGGACAGCGGGATCATGCTCTCCGGTTTGGGACCCCGCACCCTGCGGACCGAGACCGCGGGACTGGTGGCATTGTCAATTCTGATGTATGAACTGGGGGACCTGGGAGGCTGCAGGTAAACAGGTTCCGGCCTGAATTCTTCATGACCTTGAAAAGACTTGGAAAGGAGAGCCGGCCAGGTGGGAAAACACAGAATACCCGACCATGCAGAGGCTACCGGTAATATGAAAACTGCCGCCCAAACGACTTCTTTCCCCCAGGGTGCTTTTACCGGCAGCCAACGGGTATCGTTGTTTACCCTGGGATGCAAGGTAAACCAGGTAGAGACTGAAGCCCTGAGAGAGGAGTTCATTCACCACGGTTTTCAAATCGCTGATCCATCTGAAGCGGCTGATATATATGTGATCAATACATGTGCAGTCACCCGGACTGCGGAAAAGAAGTCGCGCGCCATTATACGCCGGGCTCGAAGAAGCAACCCCCACAGTCTGGTGGTTGTGACCGGCTGTTACGCTGAGCTGGCCAAATCAGAGCCGGCTCATCGGCTGGATGTCGACCTGTTGGTATCCAACCAGGATAAAGAGTTCCTGGTTGAGTGCATAAACCGGTACTTGCGGCAGGAAGGGGAGACTTCCTACGACTCGAGCCGACTGCGGCCGACCCGATACTCCTATCACCACCGGCGGACTCGTGGGTTTATTAAAATCCAGGATGGGTGTGAGAATTGTTGCTCCTACTGCATAGTGCCCCGGCTGCGCGGGCCGGTGAGGAGCAAGCTCCCTGAGCATGTGCTGGAAGAGATTCAAAGCATGATAGATAATGATTACCGGGAGATTGTGCTGAATGGGATTCACCTGGGGCATTACGGGAAAGATATGGAAGGGTGGGACCTAACCGGGCTGCTCAAGCTGATTCTGGCTCGGGTTTCGGGAGACTATCGAATTCGTCTGGGTTCAGTGGAACCGACGGAAATCAATGAGGAATTAGTTGAGCTGGTTATAAATGAGCCCCGTTTATGCAAACACCTGCACATCCCATTGCAGAGCGGCAGTGACAAGATCCTTCAGTCCATGAACCGGCATTACAAGGCCGGCGAATACCTTGAGCTCCTTACCGACCTGTATTTGCGAGAACCGAAAATGGGGCTGACCGCCGATGTCATGGTGGGTTTCCCCGGGGAAGGGGAATGGGAGTTCAGGGAAACATATCAGTTGATACAGAACAGTCCCTTAAATGACCTGCATGTATTCCGCTTTTCTGTCCGCCCGGGAACTAGGGCTGCACTGATGGAGAACCAGGTGAGCGAAACGATTAAAAAGGAACGCAGTCAGCAATTGATTGAACTGGGACGTCGCCGGCGAGCCTCGTTTTTGCAGAGCCTGATCGGTGCACAGTTGCAGGTGCTGACGGAGGAAACGGCTCCGGGGGGAATGCGGGGTCTGAGCGAGAACTACGTGGAGGTAATCGTAGAAGGAGCCAAAGATACCAACCGCTTTTACCCCGCCGGGATTTATGGGCTCAAGGATGACTCGCTGCTGGCAGGAAGGGCCGCGGCCTTCAACCCGGAAGCTTGATTTCTGAACATTAATACAATTAGAATATATTTGACAATACTTTCCCCCGATTTACAGCATGGGTCGGATTGAAAAAAGGGGAAGTTGCTGAATCAGGAAGGAATATTTCGACGGATAGTTGAATCAATAATCATAAAAGGGGTGAAGACGTGACCGAATGCGTGTTTTGCAAGATAATCAACAAGGAGATTGACTCCTCGATAGTCTTTGAAGATGACGATGTTTTGGCTATAAACGATATCAACCCCCTTGCGCCTGTTCATATCCTCCTGATGCCCAAGAAACACATCGCTAATCTGGATGACATGCAAGAGTCTGATCAGGGCTTACTCGGATATATACAGTTCCGGGCCCGGGAAATTGCACGGCAGGTTGGTTTGGACGGCAACTTCCGGTTAATGACCAATTGTGGAGAGAAAGCGGGACAAAGGGTGTTTCATTTGCATTACCACCTCCTGGGCGGCAAAGATATGGAATAGCGGTGGCTGTCTTGACGTTGGGGTGGGGCAAGGAGTAGAATGTAGAGGTATGTTGCAACGGCTATATGAGGAGGGGAGGGAAAAGATGAGCGAAGTAAAAGTCGGAAAAAACGAATCCTTAGATAGTGCTATAAAGAGATTTAAACGCTCCTGTCAGCGAGCGGGCATAATGCAGGAAATGAGAAAACACGAGCATTATGATAAACCTAGTGTCAGGAGAAAAAAGAAGGCTGAAGCCGCAAGGAAAAAGAAGAAAAAACTAGGGAGGTAACCGATGGCCCTGAAGGATTCTCTAGTCGCTGATATGAAAGCGGTTATGAAAGAGGGCCGGGATAAGACCAAACTATCAGTGTTGAGGCTCCTAAAAACCGCTGTTCAATATGAGGAAATAGAGAAAAATCGCGAGCTTAACGATGAGGAGATTCTAGAGGTTATAGCTCGGGAGATCAAACAGCGGCAGGATGCTATCCCGGACTATCAGCGGGCCAACCGGGAAGAAGCTGTTAAGAAGCTTAGAGAAGAAATCGAGTATCTTCAAACCTACCTCCCCCAGCAGATGACAGAAGACGAGATCCGCGACCTGGTGTTGCAGGTGATTCAGGAAACCGGGGCCACAGGTCCTGGAGATATAGGCAAAGTCATGAAATCCATTATTCCGCGGACCAAAGGACGGGCTGACGGAAGACGGGTTAATAACATGGTAAGACAAATCCTCGAATCGAAATAATAGCCTGGTGGGACTGAAGTCCGGGGACCAGGCTTTTTCCTTTTCTTGAACCATAATTTAGGTCTGATATAGAATAGAATTCAGTATAATCTAATCATCATGCAGCAGAGTGTATTGGAGGTATCACCGTGGCTTTTATGAAAAAAGGTATGCAGAGACGTAACCAGCGTATAGTGCTGTATATCATTGTGTTTCTGGTTATAATCAGTTTTCTGCTTACAATTGTCCTCCCCCTCTGGATGTAATCGGGGTTACACGAACTCCAAATCGTTAGATGCGATGAGCATGGTTTGGGCTGCGGCCTGTAGAAACTGAATTCACCCGCGTCGTAAGCGAATATCCAGATTGGAAGGGGGCTCATCGCATATGAACAGTTGCGGGTGCATAGCCTGCACAGCAGCTATGGGGACCATTCCTATCGACATGGAGCATGTCGCTGTGTCCAACCACCATTTTTCACCATCCTTTTCCTCCATTCTCAAGATCTAATTGGACTTCTCAATTGCTGGGGAAGCTTCATCTTTCAGCCGGGTGAAAAGTATGCTTGGTCTCCCGGCCGACTGTTGACGCCTCCTTATACCAAATAAGAAGCCGTGAAAACACCAGGCGAAAACGGTCAGCATAACCAAAAATTATCCGGCTGGGCTTGAACTATTGGTTTTTGTAAAAACCTCAACCACTCTTGCCAGGATAAATATGACCTATGGAAGGCAAACCGTTTCCCCGGGCGGTTATTCCCTCCAATACTTCCCGGCAGTGATTGGGCGAATCGGCCTGAGAGACAAAGCATAAAGTGTAGTGAACGGGAGGGAGTTTCGTGCCCAAGAAGCCAAGGCCCGACAGACTAGAGCAGATTCTGGGCGACATGCTGGAACTGCCAAAAGATCTGGTTTTGGATCTGCCACGTCTGGTTGTTATTGGTCAACGGGAACTGTACCTGGAAAACCACAAAGGGATAATCGAGTATGGGGATTGCTGCATTAAGATCAACCTAAGCCGCGGACTCTTGGAGATAGAGGGCGAGGGTTTGGAGATAAAGCTGATTATGCCGGACGAGGTTACCATTACCGGGTTGATTAAAAGCCTCCGTTTTGTCGAATGAAGCAGACACCCGAGCAGCCGGAATCTTTGGCCCCGGTGGCGAGACAACAAATCCTATTTGGTTGGCGAGGGGGTAGGTTATGAGTATTAACCGTTGGTTGGACTACCTGGGAGGAATTATAACCGTACGGGTGCGCGGTCCCTATCCGGAAAAAATAATTAACCTGGCCCTATCCCGAGGGTTGTTCCTCTCCGATATCAAGCGGGATGGACAGGATGTTTATTTCAGCATGCGTAGAACCGGTTATAAAGCGCTGGCAGGCATCGCGGAAAAATTCGGCTACCAGGTAGAGGTTTTAAGCCGCAAAGGGCTTCCCTATTACCGTCAGACTTTGCGGCGGCGATGGATGATGTTAATCGGAGCCCTGGTGTTTATTCTGGTGTTGTACATACTGTCCTCATTGGTGTGGTTTTTGGAGGTCCGGGGGACCAATAACGTCAAAAAGGAAGCAGTGACCCGGAGTGCCGCCAACTTTGGTCTCCAGCGCTACGCTTTTAAGGGGAGTCTGAACAAGACGCTCATCGAAGAGGGCATTTTAAGGGAAATCCCGGAGTTATCGTATGTACAGGTGAATATAAAAGGAGTTAAAGCCACAATCAAGGTGGTGGAAAAGGTGCTGCCCGCAGAGCAGCTTACCGGTCCCTGCAACCTGGTAGCCAAAAGAGGCGGGATTGTGGAGGAGGTAATGGTTCTGGATGGCACCGCCATGGTTCAGAAAGGGGAGACGGTTGGAGCGGGTAATATCCTTATTTCGGGAACAATTATACCACAAGGGGAGTACCCTGATGATATGATACCTCCCCCCCGACTGGTTAAAGCCCAGGGTGTAGTTAAGGCCCGGGTTTGGTATGAAGGGTACGGGGAGCACCCGCTGTTGGAGGAGAAGACCGTTCCCACCGGTGCCTCGGCCGAAAGCATCAGTCTGGAAACCCCCTGGGGTAAATGGGATATCAAACGTCCGCAGCAGAGTTTCACCTCCTTCGAAGTCCAAAAATCAGGCCAGGTATTGAAAACCCCCTGGGGCAAGATATCGTGGAAGCGGGAAACGTTTTGGGAAACCAGGGTCCAAACGGAAGAATTCGACCCGGAGGTAGCTTTAGAAATTGCCCGGCAGCAGGCACTGGCCAACCTCAGGGAGGAAATAAAAGGAGCCGAAAAAATACTAAGCACCAAAACCAGGCTGATTTCATCTGCGAGCGATAACATAATACGTGTAAAAGCCGAAGCGGAGGTGCTCGAGGATATCTGCCGTCCGCAGCCGCTGAATATGGAGGAGGAACTGCCAAGTTAGGTGTTTTCGGGCAGGGAAACGATTTGCCGGGTTTCTCCGGGAACTGAAGACATGGCGCTGAAAAGGCCTCAACATCAACCGCCCAGTAACTATGGGCGAACACCCGCCGGCGGGCACCAAAGTTGATTGCCCGCGCAAGGCACCATCCTGGAGGGATGTGGGCTATCGACAGAGAACACTTGAGGAGATAGGTGAAAACACTAAACCATGTATTGAATAAAGAATCACCGGTATGCAATCGCCTGCCGGGGCATGACAGAGACCTTCGGCCTACCACGATGCGGACACCCTTATTTTAATGTGTTATAATACTCACATTATCAACCATTTAGTAGGAGGTCTGATGATTGCCCGAAAAAGAGACGTGGGTGAGTATACCAAACAACCTGGATGCCGCCATATTTTTTGGTTCCTACGACGATAACTTTAAGCACCTGGCACAACTCTGCAGAGCAGAATTGTCCGCCCGGGGCGGAGATATCCATATCCGTGGAGAAGAGGATGCGGTGAACGAGGCCGAGGCCTTGATTTATGCCCTGCTTGATATCGTCAGGACCGAGAAACAGCTGACCCCGGCAGACATTAGCTACGCCGCCGACATAACCCGAAAAGGACTGTCTATAAAGCACCAGGACATCGTTTCCGGAACCATCCTGACCACCGCCCGTGGTAAATCAATTAAGGCCAAGACTCTTGGACAGAAGAAGTATGTGCAGGCGATGGCCGATAATGACATCGTGTTTGCAATTGGACCGGCCGGGACCGGAAAAACTTATCTGGCAGTGGTAATGGCGGTAAGAGCTCTACGCAACAAGGAGGTTCAGCGCATCATCCTGGTAAGACCTGCGGTAGAAGCCGGTGAAAAGCTGGGTTTCCTGCCCGGGGATTTTATTGAGAAGGTGAACCCTTACCTGCGTCCTCTTTACGATGGTCTCTTTGATATTCTGGGGCTGGATGTAACTCAGAGATATATGGAAAAGAACATTATTGAAGTGGCTCCCCTGGCCTATATGCGGGGACGCACCCTGAATGATGCCTTTATTATCCTGGATGAGGCGCAGAACACCACCCCGCAACAGATGAAGATGTTTTTAACCCGTTTGGGGTTTGGATCCCGGGCGGTAATTACCGGAGATATCACCCAGGTTGACCTGCCCAAGGAAGAATTTTCCGGATTAATTGAGATACAGAAGATCCTGAAAGGCATCGAAGGGATATCCTTTAACTATCTCAACCGGGAGGATGTAGTCAGGCATCCACTGGTGCAGAGGATAATTGACGCTTATGAAGAATACGAAACGGCAGAACCGGAAGACAGTCGGGCGAAGGATTGATTCCGCATGATATCAATTACTTTTCTGCGAGACTACCTGAGAAAAACCATATTCAGTAGGATGGGACGCCAGGTCTTCATTTACTTGGGTTTTTTTCTTCTGGTGATCTTTATTATTTCCAGCAACTTTATGGGGGCCCAGGTGGACCTTAAGCCAGGTCAGATCAGCCCGCGAAACATAAGATCGCCTCACACTGCCATCATTACCGATGAGGCTCGGACCAAGGAGTTGCAGGAAAAAGCGGCCCAACAGGTGCGCAAGGTATACCGGGAGGATCGGGAGGCCCTGGCGGAGGCTGAACAGGATGTCAGCGATTTTCTGGCTCAGGTTAACGGGATCAAACAAAATGAGGCTTTGACCCGGGCGGAGAAGATAAATCAGCTGCAGGTTCTCGTGTCAGGCATTATTGACACCTACGACCTGGAAGGTTATAAATCATCTGAACTGGCAGCCTATCTGGCCGATGCCGGTGAAGATGATATGGTAAGTGTTAAAGAGGGTACACTGCTTACCCTCAACCGTCTGATGAGTCAGCCGATTACGGAGGAAGCACTCCCCACCGTAGCTGCTCAGGTAAAGGAACGGGCCGAGATGCTGTCCTATCTGCCCCAGGCACGGAATGTGGTAGAAGTAATGACCATCATGGCCTTGAGACCGAATCTCATCTACGACGCTGCCGCTACTGATGAGGCGATTGAGGAAGCGGTAAAACAGGTCCTGCCGGTGCAGCGGACCATTCAACAGGGGCAGATGATAATCCGTGAAGGGGATCCGGTTACCCAGGAGCATATCGACATTCTTAAGCAGCTCGGGGTGCAGCGTTCCGCCAGCCTGGGGGTAACCCTGGGAGGGGTGGCTATGTTTGTGGCGATGATATTCATGCTGTCCATTGCCTACCTGAGGATGTATCACCGCGATATATTAAAGCAGGGTCGGCTGATGATGTTACTGGGGCTGATATTTGTTTTGATAGTAGCCATTGCCAAGGGGATAATGGTTCTTCAAATCGGAGACCGGCCGGAGATCAATGCCCTGGTTGGTTATCTCATCCCGGTGTCAGCAGGTTCCATGCTGGTAGCAATACTTTTGAACCCCCAGGTTGCTTATCTCTTTACCTTCGTGGCGGCTGTTTTTGTGGGGATGCTCAGTCAGGGAACCCCGGTCCCATTTGTAGCCAATGCTTTTGTGAGTGGTGCAGTCGGGGTTTTATGGGTGAGCCGGTTAAACCAAACCGGTGATCTGGCCAGATCAGGCCTTTATATAGCAGGGGTTAATACCCTGACGATTATTACCATGTCGATGCTGTATACCGGCATGACGGGTACCATGATTTTGACCGGCGTCTTTTTTGGCATCCTGAACGGTTTTTTATCGGCCATCCTGACAATAGGACTGCTGCCGTATCTGGAAACGGTTTTCTCGGTAACCAGCATGGTAAAACTGCTCGAATTGTCAAATCCTAATCAGGAACTGCTGAGGAAACTGCTGGTTGAAGCCCCCGGAACCTATCACCACAGCATAATGGTCGGCAATCTGGCCGAATCAGCGGCTGAGCGCATTGGCGCACATCCGCTAACGGTGAGGGTGGGGGCTTATTACCATGATATCGGCAAGCTGAAGAGACCCTACTTTTTTGTGGAGAACCAGCTGGCCAGCGATAACCCCCACGAGAAAATCGCTCCCAGTTTGAGTGCCCTGATTATTACCTCACATATCAAGGACGGAGTGGAAATGGCTCGTGAGAAACGGCTGCCGCCTCAGATAATAGACTTCATCGAACAGCACCACGGCGACAGCCTGGTTAAGTACTTTTACAGCCGGGCACTGGAGGAGGACAAGGAAGGTAATGTGAATCAGGAGACCTTCCGCTACGAAGGACCCAAACCACAGAGCAAGGAAGTCGCTCTGGTGATGCTGGCCGACTCAGTCGAAGCTGCGGTCCGCTCCCTGCAAGATCCAACGCAGGGAAGGATAGAGGGTATGGTTCGCCGGATAATCAAAGAAAGGCTTAATGATGGTCAACTGGATGAATGCGACCTTACTTTCCGCGATCTGAACATAATCGCCGAGAGCTTTTCCAAGGTCCTGACCGGAGTCTATCACAGCCGCATCGAATACCCGGAAACGCTGGCGCGGGAATTTGAGGGGGGGAAGGGTGAACATGAAAGTAGCGGTAATTAACCGGCAGACCGCGTGTAAGTGGGAAGATACTTACGAATCTCTCATCCGCAAGGCTGTTGACCAAGTAGGCAGGATGTGCCGGCTGTCGCCGGATTGTGAGGTCAACGTGGTCATTGTGGATGCCGATGATATAAAGGAATTGAATTGTGTTTATCGGGGAGAGGACAGGGTAACCGATGTCCTGTCCTTTGGTATGATGGAAATGCATGAGGATGAACCTGAATATGAAATTCCCGAACCCGACAATATGCTGGGAGATATTGTAATATGTATGGAGAAAGTATTGGCCCAGTCAGAGGAGTACGGCCACACCCCGCAGAGAGAATTGGCCTACCTGACTGTACATGGGATGCTGCATCTCCTGGGCTACAATCATGAAGATGAGAGTGAACGGACTTTGATGCGTTCTATGGAAGACAAGCTTATGGAAGGATTGAACCTGCAGCGGTGAAGTCGCGAAGTTTTTGGGCCAGCCTGCACGACGCTGTCTGCGGGGTGGTTTACGCTTTGGCTTCCCAGCGCAACATGAAGATACACTTGATTGCTGCTCTCCTAGTGGTCGCGGCTGGATTGTTTCTGGGGTTGAACCGGGTGGAGTGGTCGGTGATCATCTTGACCGTCACCGCCGTTTGGGCAGCCGAGATAATGAACACATCGCTGGAGAAGGTGGTCGATCTGTTGAGTCCCCAGTATAATGTAGTGGCAGGCCGGGCGAAAAACATAAGTGCCGGGGCCGTGCTGGTCACTGCGTTGGGTGCAGTATTGGTGGGGATAATGATCTTCGGCCCCCGGATAATACAATGGTTGGAGGGGTTTTCCCGGTGACAGATCTTGAATTGATGAAAATTGCTCAGGAAGCCAGGGAACATGCATATGTACCGTATTCCGGGTTTAAAGTCGGAGCAGCTCTGTTAGACAGGAGCGGCCGGGTTTTTTCTGGATGCAATGTGGAAAATGCCTCTTTTGGACTGACGATATGTGCAGAGAGGGTAGCCGTTTTTAAGGCCGTATCCGAGGGTCTTAGCCAGTTTTGCAGGCTTTTGTTAACCGGTGGTGAGGAAATCATCACTCCTTGTGGGGCCTGCCGGCAGGTTTTGGCCGAATTTGCGCCCGACCTGGTTGTGATCTGCGCTTCTGATTCCGGCATGATGGTCCAGTATGATCTAAAACAACTACTCCCCCAGAGTTTTGCTCTGCAGCAGAGGGAGGATTAAATGGCGACCAAATCCGGGTTTGTCAGTATAGTCGGGCGTCCCAATGTCGGCAAGTCCACTTTGCTTAACAGCATAATTGGCCAGAAAGTGGCTATTGTCTCCGATAAACCACAGACAACCCGCAACCGGATACAGGGGATTTATACCACCAGTAGGGGACAGGTTATTTTCATAGATACGCCGGGTATCCACAAGCCCAAGCACCAGTTGGGTGAGTATATGGCGGATATTACCTCTCGTGCTTTGCGGGAGGCGGACCTGATCCTGTATGTGGTGGATGCTTCTGTACCTCCTGGTGTGGGGGAGGATTATATCATCAACAGCCTGATTAACCTTGAACCCTCTGTCTTCCTGGTGCCCAATAAAATTGACCTGGTTGATGAGAGTCAGGTTATGAACGTGATCCAGCGGTTGGGGACCAAGATGAAGTTTGCAGAAGTGATTCCGGTTTCGGCTGCCAGAAACCGCAACCTTGATCGCTTGGTAGACGCATTGTTTGACTATCTGCCGGAAGGTCCCCTGTATTATCCGGAAGGTGAGTATACCGATCAGCCGGAACGCTTTATCGTCGCCGAGTTTATAAGAGAGAAAGCCCTCTATCTGACCAGGGAGGAAGTACCGCATTCACTGGCCGTAGAGATCGAGGATTTTGAACCCCGTAATAATTTGATATATGTACGGGCCACCATCTACACGGAAAGAGAATCCCAAAAGGGAATTGTCATCGGCAGGAACGGCTCCATGCTTAAAAAGATTGGTCAGATGGCCCGGCAGGATATTGAGAACCTCCTGGGGAGCCAGGTGTATTTGGAACTGTGGGTCAAAGTCAAAAAGGACTGGAGGAACAACGAGGTACAACTCAGGAATTTGGGATACAGGTTTTAAGGGGGGTACTCTTTGGATATCGCACCGGTTATTGATTCTACGCTGCTGAAAGCAGATGCTACCCGGGAGGATATCGTTAATCTTTGCCGCGAAGCCGTGGAGTTGAGTTTCGCGGCGGTTTGTGTCAACCCGGTAAGGCTGGAAACAGCCGTATCAGCTCTGCTGGGTTCGAACGTGGCGCCCTGTACCGTAATTGCTTTTCCTTTGGGAGCGGTGAGTCCCGAGGACAAGGCCCGGGAAGCAGAAAGGGTTCTGGAGATTGGTGCCCGGGAGATTGATATGGTAGCCAATATTGGGGCGGTTAAAGATAGGGAATGGGCCGTAGTGGCCGAGGAGATACGCCAGGTCGCCCGGAAGGTGGAGGATGCGGGAGGTATCCTCAAGGTCATTGTGGAAACGGCTCTGCTGACTCGGCAGGAACTGGAGCAGATCTGTTACCTGGCCCGGGACGAGGGTGCGGACTACATCAAGACCTCCACCGGTTTCAGCACCAGGGGGGTCAGCCTGGAGGATGTGCGGCTGATTAAGGGGTTTGTCGGTGATGATATAAAGATAAAGGCCTCGGGAGGTATCAGGGAGTACCGGTTCGCTCTCCAGCTGCTTGAGGCCGGGGCTAACCGGTTGGGAGTCAGCAGTGCCCGGAACCTGTTAAAGGATAGTGTTTAGAACTGCAAGCAGATAAGATAATCCGCCCTGCCATTCCATTCCGTAAACGTCGAAACCATCGAACAGCAACCAGCCCTAAGGGGCGAGGAATAGAATTCCCAACATTATTGCATAACTAGGGTTATGATGAGGTTGGTCCTGCTTACAATAACGGCGGCAGCCACCTTTATAGCACTGGTTGTTAATGGTTTGGTCTCTTATCGCACTCCGCTGGTGGCCGCGATGGTGGATGGTTACGGAGCGGCTGTTGCCAATCTGGCTCCGCTGGAGGTGATCCATCCGGGAGGTTTGCGGGATGGGATTCTGACAGCGGAACACCAAAAACAGTTGGCGGAGGGCAAATGGACCGGACTGAACTGGAGAGAACTGCCGCAACATGAACAAAAACCGGGAACATTGGCGGTACTGGCGGTAACCCCGGATGCTTCAGATTATGCTGCCATCGTCAGCGGGTGCCTGGAAAAGCGGATCAAGGTGGTGGCGGAGAGTTCGGGAATGGATGCCTGGCACACCACAGCCCAGGGGTGGGTCGGGTTGCAAAACCTGACCTCTGAGGTTCTGCGGGTGGTTGTTTTCGATGGCGGCCATCACCTGCCGACTCTGGGTTTACAGCCGGACCTGCTGATTGTACCCGTAACCATGGGCTATATCGCCCACGGCCATACCCGGGATGCCATGAGGGTGGAGGAACTACTGGCTATACTTGAGCGTGAACAGATTGAATGCCCGGTAGTAGCCGTGCCCCGCTGGGGACTGGTGAAAACCACCGCGTCCATGAACCGAATTGTCATCCGCGCCCTCGCTTTGGTGGCGACTGGGGACGCAAGGCACTTCCAGGAGGGAGAGGTTCTCGGATCCCGCTGCACCAGGTACCGCAAGGCATCATTCCTGTATGTTAATTATCTCCAGGGAACGGACTGGGGTTGGTTGGAGTCCGCCAATACGGACCATGTCGAGCGCGTATACCTGGCGTTCAATTACGACCTGGTCAGGCGGGAGCAGGCGGAAGAGGTCATAAAAAAACTCAAAGGGTCAGGGCTGCAGGTGGAGTTGGCCAATGAGCCCCTCCATGTAGCCGGGATTATCATTCGGGGAGGCATGAGATGTATCAGCGCACGGATGCCCTGGTACTGAAGTCATTTGATTTAAGAGAGACTGACCAGATCCTCACGATTTTTTCTCGGGAGTTGGGCAAAATACCGGTAGTGGCCAAAGGGGTGAAAAAACCCCAGAGCACGCTGCGCGGACTGGTGCAGCCTTTCTGCTACTCCCAGTTTTTCATTACCCGTTCCGGGGAGATGTACCTGATTACCCAGGGCCGGATTAATGAGTTCTTTGGCAATATCCGTGAAGACCTGGATAAGACCCTGCAGGCCATATACATCCTGGAGCTGCTGGATAAGAGCACGGTGGAGCGGGACCCGAACCCCCCCCTGCTCGATCTCACTCTTCAGGTCTTGCATTATATGAATGACAATCCGGCGTCTTCAATATATCTGCGGTTTTTTGAGGTAAAGCAGCTCGGGCTGGTTGGTTTTGCTCCCGTGCTCAACCGGTGCTGTAACTGCCACCAGACCGACCACCTTAACTACTTCAGCCCGGGCGAGGGAGGTGCGCTGTGCAGTGATTGTGCCTCGAGAGTAGGGGGTAATCGAGTAATGCCGGCCACCCTGGCGGCGCTGCGCACCCTGCAGCAGGGCGGGTTGAAGATTATTCCCCGCATGTGTCTTTCTCCGGCGGTGCTGGAGCAGATGGAGAAGATAATGGAGGATTACCTGGAATTCTACCTGGAAAGAAAGCTGAACCTCAAACAGGTCATGAAAACCCTAAAGGCGCCAAAGGTGTCAAGGGGACGGTTCTCTTGACACCATTTATGATTAAGGTGTCAAAGGACGGCAGGCCGTGTGAAGACTGGATTTGTTTCGTAATTATTATGCGTGCCAAGCACCTTCGCCGTCTTGCGGCTCGCTCCAATGTTCTTCGCCTACATCCCCGCAACTCGTTTCTTTGGGCGGGACAGCCGGCATATACGGCATCCATCCCGCAGTGCCGGTATTTCGCCATCCGTGGCGAAATAGTCCCGCCCTGGACTCAGAATAACTTCGTTGGGGAATGTAACGGCTCGTCACAACGTCACAACGTCGCTCACTCGCAAGCTAGCGAAGGGGTGTCAAAGGAACCGTCCCCATGACACTAAGGTGTCGAAAAGGTGTCACGAGAACCGTCCCCCTGACACCTTTTACGTAATTGACAATCGATCCTTACGGTTGCTAAACTTT
This sequence comes from Syntrophothermus sp. DTU052, assembly GCA_001512495.1. GTDB lineage: Bacteria > Bacillota > Syntrophomonadia > Syntrophomonadales > DTU052 > DTU052. The sequence continues at coordinate 73,038 of LFRU01000032.1, forward strand.
AACTAAAATTCATACCTGCGATGAAAGAGCAAGTAGGCCTGGAATACCTTCTTGCAGAGAGCCGGGAGGGGTGGGAACCTGGTAGAAGGAACGGGTTGAAAGGCACTCTGGAGCAGCGGGAGGAAAGCCGGAAAAGGTTAGTAAAACCCGATTTATGAGAGGGCGTTACGCCAATCAGGGTGGAACCGCGGGCCAAGCTCGTCCCTGCTATGGGAACGAGCTTATTTCTTATAGGGAGGAATCGAATTGGCGTTAACATTTCAAGGAGTAATCTTAACCCTGGAAAAATTCTGGGGAGATAAGGGGTGTATTATTCAGCAGCCCTATGATGTGGAAAAAGGTGCGGGAACTATGAATCCGGCGACCTTTCTGCGCGCTTTGGGTCCCGAACCCTGGAACGTAGCTTATGTCGAGCCGTCACGACGGCCGACCGACGGTCGTTACGGGGAGAACCCCAATCGCCTGCAGCACTACTACCAGTACCAGGTGATCCTGAAACCATCACCGGATGATGTACTGGAGCAGTACCTGGACAGCCTCCGCCAATTAGGAATTGAACCGGAAAAGCACGATATAAGGTTGGTGGAGGACAACTGGGAGTCACCTACCCTTGGCGCCTGGGGCTTAGGCTGGGAGGTATGGCTGGACGGGATGGAGGTAACCCAGTTTACCTACTTCCAGCAATGCGGAGGGTTTGATTGTTATCCCGTATGTGCGGAAATAACATATGGTATTGAAAGACTGGCCATGTATATACAAAACAAGGAGAGCGTTTACGACATCGAGTGGATTGAAGGAATAACCTACGGTGATATTCACCACCAGGGGGAGATTGACTACTCACACTACAACTTCAATGTGGCTGATGTTGAGACCCTCTTGACCATGTTCCAACTTAGTGAACAGGAGGCCCTGCGGGTATTGGAAAAGCGATTGGTTCAACCGGCCTATGACTATGTATTGAAGTGTTCCCACCTGTTTAATCTCCTGGATGCACGGGGAGCCATCAGCGTTACCGAGAGAACCGCCTATATCGGCAGGATTCGCAACCTGGCCCGCTCCGTTGCCAGGGAATATCTGGCACAGCGTGAGAGGTTGGGCTACCCCCTGCTAAAGGATGCGGCCCGCCGGGAACTTCTGGGATTGGATAAAGGGGGGAAAGTCAGTGAATAAGGAACTGCTGCTGGAGATCGGAACCGAGGAAATGCCGGCGTTACTGTTGCCGGCAGCAATTGATGATTTAAGGAAGCTGGCGGAATCGGAGCTCAGTGCGGCCCGATTATCATATAGTAACCTGCGCATCGGGAGTACGCCCCGGCGTCTGACCCTTATGGTAGAGGGACTTGCAGACAAGCAGGCAGAATATGTGCGCGAGGTAAGAGGCCCCAGGGCTGACAAGGCCTTTGACGCTGAGGGCCGACCGACCAAAGCAGTTCAGGGCTTTGTCCGGAGCCAGGGGGTCTCCCTGGACGACCTGATCACCCGGGAAGCAGGGGGACACACCTACATCTTTGCTTCCATAAGAGAACAGGGGCAACCGACAGTTCAGGTCCTACCTGAGGTGCTGCGCCGGATAATAACCGGGATGTCATTTCCCCGGTCTATGCGTTGGGGGTATTCCGAGGTCCGGTTTATACGGCCCATACGCTGGATAGTGGCCCTTTTCGACGGTGAGGTGATACCGTTGGAAATTGAGAATGTTACATCTGGAGACTTAACTTACGGACACCGCTTTCTTCATCCTCAAGCCATCAAGGTTAAGGGGATTGATGAGTATATCGAAAAACTGCGCCAGGCTTACGTTATAGTTGATGTTCAGGAACGCCGGGAGTGGATCTGGGAACAGGTCACAAGGGAAGCCGAGAACCAGGGGGGAATGGTGTTGAAGGATGAAAAGCTCCTGGAAGAGGTAACCTTCCTGGTGGAATACCCCACTGCTTTTGCCGGGACTTTTTCCTCCGACTATTTAAGCATACCCCCGGAGGTCCTGGTTACCAGCATGAAGGAGCACCAGCGGTATTTTCCGGTTGTTGATAATCAGGGCAACCTGATGCCGGTGTTCATCGGGGTGCGAAACGGAACCAATGATAATATTCAGGTGGTGGCCGAGGGGAACCAGCGGGTGCTGAAAGCCCGCCTGGATGATGCCTATTTCTTTTATCGGGAGGATACCAAAGAACCTCTGGAGAGCAAAGTCAAGCTGCTGGACAGAGTGATTTACCAGGCCCGGCTGGGGACTATCGGAGAGAAGGCCAGGCGGCTGCAGAACCTCTCCGCATTTATAGCTCGGGAGCTCGGGTTTGAGCAGATAGAACAGACGAAACGGGCGGCTCTGTTGTGCAAGGCTGATCTGGAGACCAACATGGTTTATGAATTCCCTGAACTGCAAGGGATCATGGGGCGCAACTATGCCCTCCGGGATGGTGAGGATCCGGTGGTAGCCCAAGCAATCTTTGAACACTACCTCCCGCGCTTTGCCGGGGACGAACTGCCGGTTACCGCTCCGGGGATCGCACTTTCCCTGGCTGAGAAGTTCGACAACCTGGTGGGGAACTTTGCCATCGGAGTGCGACCAACCGGATCCCAGGATCCCTATGCCCTGCGGCGGCAGGCCTTGGGGATCGTGGCTATGGTTCTGAACTCCAGGCTGGAACTGGATCTGGACAAGGTTATTCGCAGGTCTTACCGTGAATTTAAAGCCCGTCTTGACCTTAACGAGGAAGAGACTGTAAGTTCGGTTATGGATTTTATTCGGCTCCGACTGCGGGGTGTACTGCAGGATGAGGGAATACCATATGATATCCTAGATGCGGTTATTAATCTGGATGTTTCCCAACTGCTGCTGATGAGTGAGAGGGCCAAAGCTTTGATAGCAATTAAAGAACAGCCCTATTTTGAGGACTTGATGGTAGCCTTCAACCGTCCTTTCAACCTTTCCCGGAAGGAGAGGAGCCAACTTGTTCGACCGGAGTTGTTTGAGGACCCGGCCGAACAGGAGCTGTATCAAGTAACCCTGAAGTTGAATCAGGAATTACCAGGTTATCTAAATCGGCGAAGGTACTCCGCTTATTGCGAAAAGCTGGCTGCTACGAGGCCTTACCTGGATACCTTCTTTGAGCGCGTAATGGTCATGGTTGAAGACGATCAGATTCGGGAAAACCGCTTGGCGCTCTTAAAGCAGGTGGTTCAAATGTTCCTCAATTTTGCCGACTTCTCCAAACTGGTGGTTTGAAATCCTTTGACATTATTTGAGGGATTACTTAATCTATATAGTGTATATGATTAATGCCATTTTGGAGCAAAAAGTATAGCATATTGAGGTGGCGCGATGTTCGACCTAAGTCAGCGGCAGGAACGGATAATCGAGATTGTTAGAAAGCAGGGGCCGATTACCGGAGAGAAGATTGCAGAAATACTGGATGTTACTCGAGCGGCTCTACGCCCTGATCTGGCAATTTTAACTATGTCGGGATACCTGGAGGCCAAACCACGGGTCGGATACACCTATAAGAGTGAAGGCTTTCACAATGCCATCCGTCGTATTCTAAACCAGTACCGGGTGAGAGATGTTAAATCCATGCCGGTAGTGATCCCCGAGACCTCCAGTATCTATGATGGCATCGTTACTCTATTTACCGAAGATGCAGGGACTATCTATGTGGTTGACAAGGATAATTACCTGACAGGGGTTGTATCGCGAAAAGATTTTCTGAAGACTGCTCTGGGGCAGACTGATCTGTTCAAGGTTCCCGTAAGCGTAATCATGACCAGAATGCCCAATGTCATAACCTGTACGCTGGACGATAAGGTGGTTGAGGCTGCCAGAAAAATTGTGACCCATGAGATTGACAGCCTGCCGGTGGTTAAGGTATTTGTTGATGATCGGGGAGATGAGAAGCTGGAGGTAGTTGGCCGCATCACCAAAACCAATATTGCACGACTGTTTCTGGACCTCGCTTATAAGAATACTAAGGAGGTTTGATTGTTGACTAAAGTCATTCCTGGTGTTTACATAATATCGGACTCGATTGGAGAAACCGCGGAGATGGTGGTAAGGGCAGCGACCAGCCAATTTGACTCCGGCAAAATCGAGATTAGAAGGATACCGAATGTTGGCGATACAGATACTATAGACAGGGTGGTAGAACAGGCTCTTGAGACCAGGGCTATGATCGCCTTTACCCTGGTATTGCCGGAACTCAAAGAATACCTGCTGCAAAAAGCGGCTTCAGCCGGGGTCATTACTGTCGATGTTTTATCTCCGATAATAGAAGCCGTTGAGCGCTCTACCGGGCTGAAACCTCACCGTGAACCCGGTATTCTGCGCAAGGTTGACGAGATCTATTTCCGCCGGGTGGAAGCAATTGAGTTTGCAGTTAGGTACGATGACGGCAAGGATCCGCGCGGGATAATGTTGGCCGATATCGTGCTGGTGGGGGTATCACGCACTTCAAAGACCCCGGTTTCCATGTACTTGGCACACAAGCGGCTCAAGGTGGCCAACGTGCCTCTTGTACCCGAGGTTGTCCCGCCTGATGAACTGTTACAGGTGGAGAAGGGTAAGCTTATCGGGTTAACCATAGATCCCCAGCAGCTTCTATCCATACGCAAAGAACGGCTTAAGAGCCTGGGATTGATGGCAGACGCCAATTATGCCAATGAAAGCAGAATTCTTCAGGAGATGGAGTTCGCTCAAAAAGTTATGCGCCGATTGGGCTGTCCCGTAATTGATGTTACCAACCGGGCAGTGGAGGAGACGTCCAGTAAAATTCTTGAAATCTACTATAGGGGGTTAAGTCATGTCTAAGAAGTATGTCTTCCTGTTTGATGAGGGCGGCGGTTTGAGCAAGGAACTGCTAGGAGGTAAGGGAGCAAATCTGGCGGAGATGACCAGGATCGGACTGCCGGTTCCCCCTGGATTCACTATCAGTACCGAGGCCTGCAATGAGTATTATCGCAGTGGCAACCAACTGCCCGCTGGATTGATGGATGAGGTCCGGGCAGCACTGAAGAAGATAGAGGAAAAAACCGGGAAAAAGTTTGGGGATCGTGATAATCCGCTGCTGGTTTCGGTAAGATCGGGTGCGGCCATTTCCATGCCGGGGATGATGGATACCATTCTTAACCTGGGATTAAACGACGAAGCGGTTGAAGGTTTGGCCAAGCTGACCGGTGATAAACGGTTTGCCCGGGACTGTTACCGCCGATTCATCCAGATGTTCAGCAATGTGGTCCTGGATGCGGAACATGGGATGTTTGATGCAGTAATGGAGCGCTACAAGAAACGGCTGAACCTCGACTTTGATTATGAGATCGCAGAGGACAAACTGCTGGATATAATCAATGAGTATAAGGAGATTGTCACCCGGACTACCGGCCGTGTATTCCCGCAGGATGTGCAGGAACAGTTGGAGATGGCAATAATCGCAGTATTCAAGAGCTGGAACACCCCGAGGGCCAAAGTATACCGTAAAGCCAACAAGATCTCCGATGAACTTGGCACAGCGGTCAACATCCAGTCCATGGTCTTCGGCAATATGGGTACGGATTCCGGTACCGGTGTAGCCTTTACCCGCAACCCATCGACTGGTGAGCACGAACTCTATGGAGAATTTTTGATCAACGCACAAGGGGAAGATGTTGTGGCCGGTATTCGTACCCCATCGCCCATCAGCAAGCTTAGAGAGGAACTGCCTGATATATATGACCAGTTTGTACAGACCTGCCAAACCCTGGAGCAACACTACCGGGAAATGCAGGATGTTGAGTTTACAGTTGAGAAGGGGAAACTCTACATGCTGCAGACCCGGACCGGCAAGCGTACGGCGCGGGCCGCGGTCAAGGTTGCCTATGATATGGTTCACGAAGGCCTGATTTCCAAGAAGGAAGCTTTGTTAAGGGTCGAACCGGAGCAGCTGGATCAACTGCTTCACCGCCAGATTGATCCCCAGGCCGAGCTTGCGGTTATTGCCCGCGGGCTTCCGGCTTCTCCCGGCGCAGCTTCCGGCAAGGTGGTTTTTGATGCGGATGAGGCTGAAAAGGCCGGTAATGAAGGGGAAAAAGTTGTTCTGGTTCGAAATGAAACTACCCCGGACGATATCCACGGCATTATCAAGGCCGAGGGTGTATTGACCGCCCGCGGTGGCATGACCAGCCACGCAGCCGTGGTAGCCCGTGGGATGGGCAAACCGTGTGTTTGCGGATGTGAAGCCTTGAATATCAACGCCGACGCGGAAGAGGTGACAGTAAACGGGAAAACAATAAAAAAGGGAGATATCATCTCCATTGACGGGTCCACCGGAAACGTGTTTTTTGGTGAGGTCCCCATGATTGATCCGACCTTCAGTGTCGAATTTGAGACCCTGTTACAGTGGGCTGACGAGTTTAAGCAGCTATCGGTTCGCGCCAACGCCGACAACCCGGAAGACGCACAGAGGGCTCGGGAATTTGGGGCCGAGGGTATTGGGTTGTGCCGCACTGAGCACATGTTTATGGCCACGGAACGCCTGCCAATTGTGCAGGAAATGATCATGGCGGATTCCCTGGAGCAGCGAGAAAAGGCTTTGGCCAAACTGCTCCCGTTACAGCGGGGAGACTTCTACGAGATCTTTAAGGTGATGGAATCCCTGCCGGTTACGGTTAGGCTTCTGGATCCACCGCTCCATGAGTTCCTCCCCAATGATAAAGAATTGATGCTGGAGATAGCCGAGCTGCGTTTCCGAGGCGGAGATGCCAGGTTGATTGAGGAGAAGGAGCTTCTGCTCAAAAAGGTTACCAGCCTGCATGAAGCCAACCCCATGCTGGGACATCGCGGTACCCGGCTGGGAGTAACGTATCCCGAGATATACCGCATGCAGGCTCGGGCAATTTTCGAAGCCACGGCGCAACTGAAAAAAGAGGGAGTCAATGTGCTTCCGGAGGTAGAGATCCCGTTGGTGATGGATATAAAAGAACTGACCGCCATGAAGCAGGAAGTCCTTGATATTTATCAGGAGGTGGCCAAAGAAACCGGGATCGAATTTGAATTCAAGGTTGGCACTATGATAGAGCTGCCAAGAGCATGTCTGGTGGCTGAAGAGATTGCAGTAGAGGCCGACTTCTTCTCCTTCGGCACCAACGACCTCACCCAGACTACCCTGGGATTCAGCCGTGATGATGCGGAAGGAAAGTTTATCCCCATATACCTTGAAAAGAAGATAATCAAGGATAACCCCTTCGCCGTGCTCGACCGTCAGGGAGTAGGGACCTTGATGAGGATGGCAGTTGAAAAGGGCCGCCAGACCAAACCTGACCTCCTAATCGGCATTTGCGGGGAACACGGCGGAGAGCCAAGCTCCATTGAATTCTGTCACCTGCTGAGTCTGGAGTATGTAAGCTGCTCACCCTATCGGATTCCCGTAGCCCGATTGGCAGCTGCCCAGGCGGCGATTAAGCATCAAGGATGAGATAAATAAGGCCCCGAAATGAAGTTTCCAAAGCCTCATATATTGAGGGATAGACGACAAAAAAGAATTGGGACAAGGGTACTGACACTTAATAATTAAATGCCAGTACCCTTTTTTCGTAATTGTCGAAGGACATCAATTTCTCATACCCAAACATTATTAGACAGCAAAGAGGCAACAGCAACGGTAGTGGATTAGTAGTAACCTCTTTGACCATGACCGCAGTCGATGTAGATGCTGCTATTGGAGGGTACACCGGCTTGACGGAATGTTATTTTTCCATCGAACGGTACATACGGTGGTGTGGGAGGTCGGCTGCCCGTTAATGGGCAGCCGACCTCCCCGATGAGGTTTTAAGTGTTTTATATTGAATAATGAAAGATGACTGAATCGCCTAGGACCCAAATCTCTTCATGTCCGTCAACGGTAAGTTTGATGGCCCGGGCTTCACCCAGGTATCCGGTTTCTTTGGCAATGTCCATGTCAAGGTCACTGCCGGGAGGGTAATCAGTATTGTAGGTTACGGTCCAACTGCTGCCATCAGTGGAGGTTAAGATTACTTCGGGTGCCGGTTGCCCACTTCCGTCATCATCTTGAACGTTCTTGGTGATGCCCCTGGCCAGGAACCTCCCATCCACGTATACCACGTCATTTAGCATATAGGGGAAGTGCTGTTCTACCAGCTTCCATTTCACTGCGTCGTCCGAGGTATAGATGTAACTCCGAAAATCGTCATCGTTCAGGTAGTTCCGTTTATCGAAAAGTCCGCCCACAGCTACATATTTTCCCGCTCCAAAAGCCACTGAATTAATGGATGCGGTAGCTAGGCCATCAAAAGGCAGTACCTCATACGCAATAGAGGTGCCGGTCTTTCGGTCAAAGGTAAAGATGGCTCCGCCATAAGCCTCGGGGAAATCATGGCTGGAGTAATCCCTGGTGCCGGCGGCAATAAATAGTCCGTCTCCGTTGTACAGTATATCCCGGAAACCATAGGGGTTGGCCGGTACTGCTACCGGCCATGTATTGCCGGCATCGGATGAGACCAACAGGTCATTTCTGGTTTCATGGATAAAGAGCAGATCACCGGCAGCCCCACTTTTTTCGTAGACACCAATGTAGTCACCCACATATTTAAGACTATCATTATTGTACAAATAAACAGTATTGGTGTAGGCCCCTTCCATACTGGTAACAATAAAGGTTCCGTTGGCAAAGGACAGGCTCCGGAACAGCCTGTTGGGGTATATCGTGGACGACCATTCACCATTATCAGGCAGGACTGCCATCAAGGAACTTTGCGAAGCATAGTTTACGCCTATCACAGCCATCATTCCATTGCCATAGGCAATGTTGCCCAATCCATATCCCCGCAGTCATCAATCCTGAAGGACTGCCACAAGTTTCCATCCGTACTGGAAAAACAGTTATTACCTCTGCCAACTATTATGAAATGGCCGTTACCTTATGCAATTGACTCACCAGCGGTTACCTCTTCGATAACAGTCCCTTGCTGACCATCCCGAGATTTAATGGGGTGATTCTGCTGCCGGACAACGATGAACTGTGAACCTCCAAAAGCTATGTCGCGAAAAAACCAGTCATTCCGGAGATATCCACCTTGGTCCACTCGATGCCATCCTCGGAATAAGCGATTTCATCATTGGAAATGGCTACAAAACGGTTATTGCCAAAGGCTACTGCTTCGGCTGATAAGCCACTCCAAGTCTGGGACCATGTCTTTCCGTTGTCAGTTGAGCGAATCACCGATCCGCCATCTCCGACCCCGATGTACATTCCATTGCCATAAGCATAATCCACGATTTGCTTGCCGGAGATGTGGACATAATTAATCTCTCGGCCTTCCACCGCTTCACCTGCTTGAATGTTGGCCGTTAGGGTTATATCCCGGGCCGGCATCGTGAACCAGGCGTCCTCGGAATCGGCTATTACCTGACCATTTTCATCGGTCCAGTTTACGAACATATAACCGGGATAAACTGCCACATTTATGTTCACCTCGGTCCCGGCCAAATAATTCCCGGAGCCTTTGGTTACCCGGCCTTTAATCCTGATTGGTTCTTTTTATCATTTCAGTTGATTATTGTACTGATATCATGGATTATTATTGTAGGCAGAGAATCAAGCCCAGCAAAAATAACAGGGAGGTTTTCCGGTGAAAGAAGTATATGATTTTTTGAAGAAATGCAAAACCTATTTCCTGGCTACCGTTGACGGTGACCAGCCCCGGGTGCGTCCCTTTGGGACTATAGACCTATTTGAGGGCCGGCTCTATATCCAAACCGGCAAAGTCAAGAATGTCTCCCGGCAGATGCAGGACAATCCCAAGGTTGAAATCTGTGCTTTTGATGGTGACCAATGGCTGCGGGTGGCGGCAACCGTGGTACGGGATGACAGGATAGAAGCCAAACAGCACATGTTGGACGCCTATCCAGTTTTGCAGGAATGGTATAAAGCGGATGATGATAATACGGAAGTCTTATATCTGAAAGATGCTACCGCAACGTTTTACTCATTTACAACTGAACCACGTGTTATCAGGTTTTAGGGTGTTATTTTTTGCGGCCGCAGGGCGCCGGCAAGCTCCGCCAGCCCCTGCGGCCTGTTTTCCAGGCATGCCCATCTTATCCTTATATTAAGTTAATCCGACCATTATTTTAGACCCCTCTCTTAATAATTGCTCCTCAAGGCTGCTCCTCTCTAATAACCGCCCCGGCGGGTAGACCGGGTTTGTTGAAAGACCCGGACCAAGGTTACGATAAGTACTAGTTACTAAGAAGGGGGGAGAAGGTAGCTTGAGCAACAACCGTATGAAGCAGAGGCTGACATCAATTCTCATGGGAATTTTCCTGGTTACAGCCATATTTTTTCCCGTGACCAGTTGTTATGCCGCTTATGGGGACAGGCTATTGTACACCGGAACCGTGGGAGATGATGTCCGTGAGCTCCAACGCGACTTGACAGGGATTGGCTACGATACATACGGCGTGGATGGGATTTTTGGTCCCAAGACCCTCAATGCTGTACAGTCTTTTCAGAAAGCCAATGGCCTCGTCGTTGATGGGATTGCCGGCCCTAACACCAAAGCCAAACTGACGGAATTGGTATCTCAAAAGGGGTTTACCTACACGGTAGTCAGCGGGGATAGTCTCTGGTTGCTGGCCAACCGTTATGGCAGTACTGTGGCTGCCATCAAACAGGCTAATGGCCTGACATCAGATATTATTTACGTGGGGCAAAAGCTGACAATACCGGGAGGTGGCAGCCAGACAATACCGGAAGGCAATAATCCGCCGGCCAACCCCGGAAACAGCAATCCACCCAGCCGTGGTGACCGCTACGGACAACTGATTGACTGGTCCCAGGTCAAGAATATCTTTAAAGTGGGCATGGTAGCCACCGTTACTGACCTTGACACCGGAACTACGTGGCAGGTCAAGCGCATGGGCGGCAGCAACCATGCGGATTGCGAACCGCTGACGGCAGCGGACGCCGCCAAGATGAAAGCAACCTGGGGCGGCCAATGGAGCTGGGCACGCAGGGCCATAATTGTTTCAGTGGCCGGGCAAAAGATTGCGGCCTCACAACACGCGATGCCTCATGGATCACAGACGATCACCAACAACAATTTTCCGGGGCATTTTTGCATTCATTTTCTCAACAGCATGACCCATGGTGGAAACCAGTGGGCGCCATCACCGGCTCATGCTGACAGTGCCCACCAGGCAGCAGTCAGAAGAGCAGCCGGCAGGTAACCCCGGTAATTTCTGATTATCATGTAAGTGGTTACAAGCGACTCGATGCGGCACAGAAAGGAAAAATTGAAATCTGATCAATAGCATCGTTGCTTGGGTTGTAGTTTTAATGGACTTAAATAAGGCAGCAGGCCCAGGGTAAAACCCGCGGCCTGCTTTTGCCAAGACAATAGGTTGAAGAAATGAGGTTATAATTCCCCCTCATCACCGATAAATATCACCTGATTTCGAAGGTGGTTGTAAAAGGCGGTAGCATTTGTCACCGGCTGTTCCAGCAAAAACTCTTCGTATCTTATGTGGAACTCCACGCCCACATTCGCGAGGAGTCCCATGATGCCCAGTCCCCGGCCCCCGCACTTGTTAATCAGATCCTGGCGTTCTTGCCGCAAGTGGTGGAGACTGTTAACCCGCTTTGAATACCTGGACAGCTGTTCCCGCAACTCCTGCCGGAATTCCTCTTTTCCAGTCAGGCCTTTGAACTGCGAGATGAATGTCTTTATTTCGCGTTCCAGGGATTTTATGGTCTGGGAGATCTGCTTCATCCTGGCTGGATTAACGGGGCCATGGGCGGCCGGTTCATCACGACCCTGTGTTTTCTGAGGATCGAGGTGTTTTTTCTGCTGGTTCGCGGGTTTATATTCCTTGATGGTTTTGAAATAGACCGCTTTTCCTACTGACAGGGAAGAATCAAAAATAAAATCATCAATCACCAGGTTTCGCCCGGCAGCTACGGTGGATTCCTCTATGAACGGCGCTTCTATATTGCCGCCGGCTTTCACCTGGGACTGTCCGGCGATGCCACCTTTGACAAATACCGAGCCGTTAACCGAGATTACGGTACCCCCTTCCAGGGTGCCGCGGATTTCCACATCATCCTGGGCCTGAATGTGCGTACCGGGGCCAACATTGCCCATAACCAGAACCATTCCCTTAGCTGATATGGCTCCCATCTCCAGGTCGCCCGCAATGGTGTTGAGATCGGTTATATGCAAAACGGATTCTTCCCAGGTTAATGCTCCATCCCTGCCGGCCAGAGCCGTATTTCCTTTAACAATAACCGAATTCCCCACCTTGAATTCCAGGTTTCTTCCCGGCAGGGGGTGTACAATCTCGCCCATTACGTTGCAGCCAAAAACCCCCAGGGTGGAGGGTGTTCTCTGGGCAATCACATCACCTTCGCGGACCTGGATGATGTATCCGGGTTCATAGGCAAAGCCGTCTTCAACTGGTGCCGGATCGAGTTCGGGTTGATTGTATACATAAGTGATGCTTGCATCCAGGCCTGGTTCCGGAGGGTTCCCGGTGGCGATTACCTCGCGGAAAGCCGGTCGCTTCAAGTTGATCAGGGTTTTTATTCTTTCCAGGTTGACCCCGTGAACAACCTGCTTATCCTTTAGCTTCTGGTACACCTCATCCAGAGGCACCTTTTCTCCGGGTCGGATGTTCAGGGTAAGCAGAGCCGACATCTTACCCGGGCCCACTGTTATTATGATTTTACCGTCCGTTGATTCTTCCGGCTTCAATTGCAATAAGATCTCCTGCCCGACCTTGGCATTTACCACTTCCCGCATTATCTTGCTGACATCAACATCAAGGTTGTGCCGCTTAATTTCCTGTGACAGGAGATTAAGGTCAACTTTCCCGGTGACTTTAAGATAGTAACCATCGAAGGTTTCTATAATTCGGAAGTTAGCCGACACATTAACTCTCCCTTTAGTGGAATTTAATAAATTATAACACATAAATTTATTCCAGCTATGGAAAATACTCAATATGACTTTGCCAACCAGGATTATTTGGTTGTTTAGAGTATGGTTTTTCATATATGGCCCGATCATTAGATAAGCCATAAAACACTTGATTTGGGCTCCTCCTCCAAGTTTTTGCATGGACAAGACTTGACTGCCCCAGAGAAGCAGAATCATTTTTTTTAGAGGAACATACTACATAAGAAGCGTATATTTATTAAGGTACACAATCGGAGGTGAATTATGAATCATATAACGGATTATCGTCCGCTTATCATCGGGATAAACGGCAGTCCCAACAAGGAGGGGAATACCTCGGTATTAATGGCCGAGGCCTTAGCGGTATGTGCCAAGATGGGAGCCGATGTCCAACTGATTCGGTGCAGCGAGGCGTTGAAGGGATTAAAAGCCCCCTTTTGTGTTCACTGTCAATCACCATGCCAATCCCGGTGTGCAGAGGGTAAACCACTGGAAAAGGCATTACAGAGCTTGGGAAGGGCTGATGGGATAATAATTGGGAGTCCGGTCTATTTCGGAACCGTTTCCGGCCAGCTTAAAGCCTTCTGGGATAAAACCCGCACTCTCCGTTCCCGCAAGCGATTGCTGAATGTGGTGGGGGGAGCCATTGCAGTAGGAGGAAGCCCCTATGGCGGACAGGAAACTGCTGTTCAAGCCATTCATCACATGATGCTGGTGCACGGCATGTTAGTTGTAGGGGATGGATATATCGACGACGACTGTGGACACCTGGGAGCTATGGCCCAGCGGCCTTCGTTGGAGGACGGGCATGCCCTGGAAAGGGTCGGCATCCTGGCCAAGCGAGTGGTGCAGGTGGCTCGCGCTACCCGGGGTATCAGGGTGGACAGGGGATGAATATCAGACAGCAGTATCAACAGTTCGAGGACCAGTTTTTGTCTCCTTATGCAGTAAGGAGTAAGGACACCAAAGGGCGCATGAGGTATCTACCTCCATGTGAGGTTCGTACTGATTTCCAGCGGGACCGAGACCGTATTATACATTCCAAGGCCTTTCGCCGCCTAAAACATAAGACCCAGGTGTTTATTGCTCCCGAGGGCGATCATTACCGAACCCGGCTCACTCACACGCTGGAAGTAGCTCAGATAGCGCGTACCATTGCCAGGGCCCTCAGATTAAACGAGGATTTGACGGAAGCTATTGCTTTGGGGCATGACCTGGGACATACACCATTTGGACATGCCGGGGAACATGCTCTTAACCGTTTACTGCCGGGAGGTTTTCGTCACTATGAACAGAGCCTCCGAGTAGTAGATATTCTGGAAGGCGATCAGGGCTTAAACCTTACTTATGAGGTACGCGACGGCATACTTAAACACAGCGGTGATGCCGAACCGGAAACCCTTGAGGGAATGGTGGTGAAGATCTCCGATCGTATAGCCTATATAAACCACGACATTGACGATGCCCTGCGAGCCGGCAAGATCAGGATTGAAGAACTGCCGTATGATTGCTTGGAAATTCTGGGTCGCAAGCATAGCGAACGGATCAATACCATGGTTCGGGACACTATTCTGCACAGTACGGGAAAACCGAGGGTTTCCATGAGCAGCGAAGTGGGGGAGGCCACTCAAAAGCTAAGGGATTTCTTGTTTAATGTGGTTTATATGGGGATTGAAGCCCAACAAGAGGAAAGCAAAGCCCGTTTTATCATTGAAAAGATATTCCGTTTGGTTTTAGATCGACCGGAACTTGTCAGCGGTGAGCATGGCAAGAATATCATGGGGGAAAGGGAGGCGGCAGACTTTGTCGCCGGTATGACCGATCGTTATGCCATAAGGTTTTTTTCCAGCCACTTTCTGCCGATGTCGGTGGCCGATCTGGGTTGAGGGGACCAGCGGAAGGGGGGGGAAAAGGATGAACGGTGGTCGTGATCAAGAGCTGATAAGACAGATTGAATCACACATCGACATTGTGGATATAATCGGGGAAAGAGTCGAGTTAAGCAGGCGCGGGAACCGTTACTGGGGACTCTGTCCTTTTCATTCTGAAAAGACCCCCTCATTTTCCGTTTCCCAGGAGAAGCAGCTTTTTTACTGCTTTGGCTGTCACCAGGGCGGCAATGTTTTTACTTTTCTTAAAAAGCACGATAAACTCGAATTCCGAGAGGCTTTGCAGTACCTGGCCAATAAGGCCGGCATCGATATCAGCCGCTATCAGTCACTACGTCCGTCGGCCAAAGGGGCCCGGGATAACACCATTATTGAGATTAATCAGGAGGCGGCCCGGTTTTACCATGAACTTCTTATGAGCGATTCCGGCGGGACCGCCAGGGAGTATCTCCTTGGGCGCCAGGTGGATCCAAAAACCGTAGAAAAGTTTTGTCTGGGATATGCGCCTGATGACTGGCGACAACTGGAAGAATACCTTTTGGCAAAGGGCTATCCCATTGAAGCCATTACGGAATCAGGGCTGGTGAGAAGAAGCCGGCGTGGCGATTTATATATTGATTTTCTGCGCAACCGCATAATATTTCCTATACATGACTTGAGCGGAAGGATAATAGGTTTTGGTGGGCGGCTTATTAGCGGCGAAGGCCCCAAATACCTGAACTCGGCAGAAAACCGGGTTTTTTCAAAACGTTTTCACCTGTTTGGTTTGTATCACGGGCGTGAGGCCATTCGATCGGCTTCCGAGGTGATACTCGTAGAAGGGTATATGGACTGCCTGGCATTGCACCAGTATGGTATTGCCAATGTGGTTGCCACCCTGGGCACTGCGTTTACTCGGGAGCAGGCAAAACTCATCAAAAGATTTACTGAAACTGTTCTGGTGATGTATGACGGGGATGAAGCCGGGCAGCGGGAAACCATGCGTGCGCTGGGTGTTTTACATCAGGAAGGGATTTATGCACAGGTCATTCCCTTACCGCCGGGCATCGATCCGGATACTTTGGTTCGAGAAAAAGGAAAAGAGGAATTCTTGAATTTCGTACAGAATAATAGAGTTACCGTTACCGAGTATAAGCTGGGAAACTACATAAAATCCGGTTTAGCCGCCAATTTGGAAAGAAAGGTTGAGATTCTCTGGAGCCTGTTTCCTGAGGTTGACCGAGTCAAAAGTGTTTTGGCGCAGGAAAGGCAACTCAATATTTTGGCGCACCGTTTGGACCTTCCGGAGGGTGACGTTAAACGCGAATTTAGTTCATGGAAAAGGCGCAAAGGCTCAGTTGGCAGTATCAGGAATAGAAACCGGGTATTTAGAAATAATAGAAAACGCGAAGAAAAACGAGAAAGCCGCCATTTTGAGGAAAGATTGCTGGTTAGAATGATTGCCGATCATGATCTGTATTCAAAAATCAAAAAAGAGTTTGGAATTGACGCCTTTTCTGACCCTTCGCTTAGAAACCTGGCATTGACTTTTGACGGTGTTTGCTCAACCGGCGAACCACGGGAGGCCCAGGACCGCTTTATGGAAAAGATCGTCACCGATGATGAGATGAGTGCCATTTGGGCCA
This sequence comes from Syntrophothermus sp. DTU052, assembly GCA_001512495.1. Classification (GTDB taxonomy): domain Bacteria; phylum Bacillota; class Syntrophomonadia; order Syntrophomonadales; family DTU052; genus DTU052. Next base: position 89,497 of record LFRU01000032.1, read on the forward strand.
GAATATGTATGCTGGAGGAGGAAAACCCGCTGACAGCATACGAGATAGACCACTATATAAGACGTCAGGTGGTTTTGCGTGAAAGATCCCAGTGGCAGGAATTCGGAGCCCAACTCGCGGAAATTGAATTAAATGGCGATTTTTTCTCTGTTTTAGGGTCCATTGTCAGGCTGGGGAATATGACTTTTGGAAGGGCCGGAAAGGAGGGATCTCATGAAAGCGGAAAAGAAACTTGATGAAGCGATAAACAGCCTAACCGAAAAGGGTAAGAAGAAGGGCACGCTTACCTATGAAGAGGTAATGGATGAATTGCAGGGGTTCAGCTTGGAACCCGACCGCATTGAAGAGATATATGATTCTCTGCAGAGTCACGGCATTCAGGTAGCACCTGAGACTTTTGATGAGTTGGAAGATACGGAGGACCATTCGGAAAACGAGACGGAAGACGTTGAGATCGCAGTTCCGGAAGGGGTTGAGGTCGATGATCCGGTCCGCATGTACTTAAAGGAGATTGGTAGAGTTCCGCTCTTGAATGCGGCTGAGGAGATAGAGTTAGCCAAGCGTATCGAACAGGGAGATGAGGAAGCCAAGCGAAAACTGGTGGAAGCCAACTTGCGGCTGGTGGTCAGCATTGCCAAACGTTATGTTGGCCGGGGAATGCTTTTCCTGGATCTGATTCAGGAAGGGAACCTTGGGCTGATGAAGGCGGTAGAGAAATTTGACTATAAGAAAGGCTTCAAATTCAGCACCTATGCCACCTGGTGGATCAGGCAGGCCATTACCAGAGCCATAGCTGATCAGGCGCGTACCATCAGGATCCCAGTTCATATGGTGGAAACAATTAATAAGCTGTCCCGGGTGCAGCGCACGCTTCTTCAACAGTTGGGGCGTGAACCGCTGCCGGCCGAGGTAGCTAAGGAAATGGAAATCTCAGTTGAGAGAGTCATGGAGATAATCAAGGTGGCCCAGGAACCGGTATCATTGGAGACGCCCATTGGAGAAGAGGATGACAGTCATCTGGGAGACTTTATTACTGATGAGGATGCAGAATCTCCAGAGGAATCAGCTTCTTTCGTCCTCCTCAGGGAACACCTGGACGGCATTCTGGAGACCCTGACTGAACGCGAGGAGAAGGTACTGCGCCTGCGCTTCGGGTTGGACGATGGCAAACCCAGAACTCTGGAAGAAGTCGGTCAGGAATTTGGGGTTACCCGGGAGAGGATCCGGCAGATCGAGGCCAAGGCTTTACGAAAGCTCAGACACCCTTCACGCAGTCGGAGGCTTAAGGACTACATTGAGTAACCCTCATAATGCCCTTAAGCTTGGCGATAGTCGCCAGTTTTTTTTCTCTGCAATTCAGTTGACTTTGCTTGGGATCCATCTTATAATAGACTTTGCTGAGCCGCTCCTCGATAGCTCAACGGTAGAGCAACCGGCTGTTAACCGGTAGGTTGTAGGTTCGAATCCTACTCGGGGAGCCATTAATTTGGGCCTATAGCTCAGTTGGTAGAGCTACCGGCTCATAACCGGTTGGTCCCAGGTTCGAGTCCTGGTAGGCCCACCAAACGGGAAGTCGGAGACCGGAAGTTGGATGCCGAGGTTTTCAATCCGGTCCTCGGATAGCAATAAAATCATGGCCCCATGGTCAAGTGGTTAAGACACCGCCCTTTCACGGCGGTAACTGGGGTTCGAATCCCCATGGGGTCACCATAATTGGGCGATTAGCTCAGCTGGGAGAGCACCTGCCTTACAAGCAGGGGGTCGGCAGTTCAAGCCTGTCATCGCCCACCACGAACCAAACGGCGGACTTCTTAAGAGGTCCGCCGTTAGTTATACTTTAATCTCAAAGCCTAGATCAACTTCGTTGGCCGGTATGCCTCCACGGATTCCCCAATTTTCAAGTGGCGGATCATGAAGAACGATAGTAATGTCATCCCCGTTTATGCCGGGTGATTGACTGAGATTCCTGACGATTGCTGAATACAGATTTTTCTTAGCCTCCAGGCTTCTACCCTCAAAGGCGGTAATTTCAATTAGGGTAAACCGCTCCGTCTTGGTTGGAGCGGTCTCAAAATTCTCTCTTTCCAATTCATACAGCCTTTGCATTCTGTCGTAATCGGGAATTCGGAAGGCTTCAACCAAAGCCGCATGTATTCCATCCAATAAAGCCTGCTTGTACTCTCGACTCTTGCCCTCGATTATTTCAACCTTAACCAGCGGCATGTTATTTCACCTCACTCCAAGATTTTGTGCTTATTCCCATTAATCCACCTGTCATAGCTCGTTAATCTTCCGACCAAACATCACCACAAAGCTGAAATACTTGTAGACACAATCAACATCTGAAAAACCGGCCTCCTCCAACCAGTTTAACTGATCCTCCAATCTGGCCATCTTGTCCAATTTGGTTCTTTCATAGGCGGACTGGAGATCCTCTGTGGTTAAGGCGCTGTTTTCGACTTTGCGTTTCCAGTCTTTCTTGTACAGGGTTTCTAAAAAAGGCGTGCTGCCAAGTACCTGGTCCGCATTTATAAACACACCGCCCGGATTTAAGATGGAATAGATGGTCTGAAACAGCTGTTTTTTCTGTTCGTCCGGCAGATGATGAATCGACAGGGAGGAGAGTACTATGTCGTATGTGTTATCGAATCGGTGCTTCGTATAATCATCAACTATGTATATGACGCCCGCTGCATCTTTCAGTCTTTCTCTGGCTACTTCCAGCATCTTTTCGGAGATATCAATCAAGGTTAGCCTGGCAACGGGAAATTTCTGAAGAACCATAGACGACAGGAGCCCGGTTCCGGCGCCAACATCCAAAATAGCGGGGTTCTGTTTATCCGTCTCGGCAAGGGAAACAGCGATAGAATAAAAGTCGTTAAAGCATGGTATCAGCATTCTCCTTTGAGCATCATATTGGCGGGCGTAATCATCAAACTTTTCCTTTACGTGTTGGTAATCAGAAGTCATAAATTAAGCCTCCATCGCTTCTAATGGGGTTTGAGGCAAGATTGATTTATGGCGGGATACTTTTAGTGTTGAGCGGCTGCAATTCCGATATGAATCATTACGGTATGACAACGGCCGTAGAATCATTATACCATATTGCCCGCCAGGTTAGCGGGCCACCAGTACGGTGTTCAGAAAAGCCCGGGTGCTTTCTTGGCGCGGGTTTAATAGGACCTCTTCCGCTGGTCCCTCTTCGACGATATACCCTTCTTCCATGAAGAGTACGCGGTGTGCCACCTCACGGGCAAAACCAATTTCATGAGTGACGACGATCATGGTCATGTGTTCCATGGCCAGATCCTTCATAACTTTTAGGACTTCACCGGTAAGAACCGGATCCAGGGCCGAGGTTGGTTCATCAAAACAGAGTATATCCGGGTTCATGGCCAGAGCCCGGGCGATAGCCACCCTTTGCTGCTGTCCTCCTGATAGTTCAAAGGGATAATTATCAGCCTTATCCTCCAACCCAACCTTCTGCAGAAGGGTTCTGGCGTTGGCCAGGGCCTGCTCCAAATCCATTTTCTGCACCAGAACCGGGGCCAGCGTCAGGTTTTCCATGACCGATTTGTGAGGAAACAGATTAAAGTTCTGAAAGACCATGCCTATTTTCCTTCTCATCTCTGCTGAATCCTGGGCGCTGGCATAGTATGCTTTACCATCCGGCCCGGTTTTAACCAGCAACTGCCCGCCAATTTCGATCGTACCCCGATCAATCGTTTCCAAACGGTTCAGGCAGCGGAGAAAGGTACTCTTCCCCGAACCGGAGGGGCCGATAATGGCCACAATTTCCCCCTTATTTATCTGCAGAGATACTCCTTTCAATACCTCCAGTGTTCCAAAACTTTTATAAATGTCAGAGGCATGAAGTACCTGCATTCCCGGTCACTCCTAACGATAATAATCATACCTGGATTCCAGCCATTTGAAGAATAATTGAATAGCGGCCGTCATAGCCAGGTAAAAAACAGCAGCCACAATAAAGGGTACAAACAGAAAATCTCGAACAGCCGCTATCTTGGCCGCTCTCAGCAATTCGTTCATGCCGATGGCATAGACCAGAGCCGTATCCTTGATCAGATTAATAACCTCGTTGCTGACAGGAGGCAGAACCAGCTTGAACATCTGCGGCAGAATGATGGTCTTCATAGTCTGAAAGCGAGAAAGCCCTAATACATCGGCTGCTTCAAACTGTCCGCGATCGATAGACTGGATCCCGGCACGAAAGATCTCCGCCAGGTAGGCTGCATAGTTCAAAACAAAGGCAATAACAGCAGCCGTCATCCGGTCGAACTTAATACCGGCGACGCCCAGCCCAAAGTAAACAAAAAGGACTTGTAAGAGCAAGGGGGTACCCCGAAAAAGCCAGACATAAAACTGCATAAAAATATTCAAGGGAGGGAACTTGGACATCCGGGCTATGGCCAGAATGATCCCCAAAGGAATGGACATAACCAGGGTTAAAAAAAATAACTGTAATGTCAAAGCCGTTCCCTCAAGCAGTGAAGGGAGCAGGTTAAGCAAATACTGCATGACAGCCCTCGTGCATCGTTAATAAGAATTATAAAACAAGCTTGATCAAACAGCCCAATTAATAGTGATTACAAGAGATCACAGCTCTCATTATTGATAACGCTTATGACAGGCTAACAGCGCACTGCTGTTAGCCTGTCCAACCAAGCGGGTTATTGATGGGGTTATTTCTTAATGATATCTTCTCCAAACCACTTGATCGAGATTTGGGAAGCCGTCCCGTCAGCCTTCATAGCGTCGAGCGTTTTATTGAGTTCATCCAGAAAAGCCTGGTCGGATTTTCTGACGCCGACTCCAAATTCTTCTTCACCAAAATCCTCGGTCAGTACTGTGTAAGTATCAGGTTTCTTGGAGATATAGTACAGTCCGACCACCTCGTCAACCACCACCGCATCCAAACGGCCGGTGCTCAAATCCAGGAGGGCTTCGTCATTACTGGAGAATTCCAGGATTTTTCCCAATGACTGGAAGGTCTCCGCATCTTTCTCAACCGCTTTCTTGGCACTGCTGCCTGCCTGTAGGCCTATGGTCTTTCCGGCCAAATCTTTCTTGCTGGTAATTTTCGAACCTTTCTGTACTACAATAATCTGGTGATCGGCGATGTAGGGCTCGGTAAAGTTGATCTGCTTCAATCTGTCCTCGGTTATGGTACATCCATTCCAGATAACATCAATATCACCTATGTTCAGGGTTTCGATTACCGTATCCCAGACAACAGGCTGGAACTTTACTTCTACTCCCATTCTCTTGGCGGCTTCTTTGGCCAGATCGATATCAAAACCGACTATTTCATTGGTACCTTCCTCACGGAAACCCATGGGAGGAAATGCATCATCAAGACCGACCGTAAAGTACCCCTGTTCCTTAATTTTCGTCCAGGAATCGTCAACTTCACCGCTGTCTTGCGACCCGGTTCCACAGCCGGTCAATAACAGCAATGTGGAGAAACATAACAGCACGATCAGAGCCAACTTCCTTTTCAAAATCTGCAACCTCCTTATGAATTCAAACTTAACTATTACTTTACTGCATTAAACTATCCTAGTAAACAGATAATTATGGATACAACCAAAACCTATGAGACACATGACAAATGTGGTGTTTCAAACCGGCTCTGAAAGAGAAAACAACAGCACTCAGGAGGGCGGCATGGTTGCGGGAGCTTGCCCACATAATTTTGTCAAGTACGCACCCGGTGATCTCCATTTCACAGGACATTCCTTTTATCGCCAACTATTGTAGTGAGGTCATGAAAGCGTTAAGCATGCTGTATATCTGCTTGTTGAAAAAGAAATGTAATTTAATGGAAGGATAATCAAGACGCAATTCGATTAATTTTGGAGGATAATGAAGGTTTTTATCGAAATAATTACACGAATGAGTGTCTGTCCGCTGTCAGAGTTGGCTCGCAGCAAAGAACTATCATAGAAAGGAGATTGGAAATGGGAATCGCGGATCAGGAACTAATCAAAAGGAGACCCTGGGTCAAATTCTATGACGTTGACACGCCCGCAGAAATTCGTTACCCCAAGTTCGCGGTGCAGGATATGCTGCGGAACACAGCTACCATGTTTCCGGACAAAGTAGCTATCTGGTTTTACGGTAACGAAATTACTTTTTGGGAACTGTATAATACAGTCAACCGCTTTGCTCAGGCCCTGCTTGCTTTGGGTGTGAAGAAGGGGGACCGGGTAGGCATAATGCTTCCCAACTCCCCGCAGTTTGTGATTGCATTTCAAGCGGTATTAACCGTCGGCGGTATTGTAGTCAATATGAATCCCATGTATACGGTTGATGAGATGAAGTCGATCGCGGACACTACCGATCCCGTCATGATAATCGGGTATGACGGCATCATTGACAACCTGAAGGCCTTTTCCGAAATCAGGCCGACTACCCATGTGGTTGTGACCAGGCTGGCCGATTACATTCCCGGAGCAGGTGTAAGTTCAGCCGCTGATCTGGGACTAAAACCGGAGTGGCACCACTTTGCGGATCTGCTCGCCAAAACAGAAAGCTGTATCCGGCCGCGCATCGATATTGACCCGGTAAAAGAACCGGCTGTTATCCAGTTTACCGGCGGGACTACAGGTTCCCCCAAAGGAGCAACCCTCTCGCACTACAACCTGGTAGCGGCCATTCACGCTACTTATTACTGGGGCAGAACCCTGATCGGAAGGATCCCCGAATCCCAGCGCAATGTGCTGTCCATTATCCCTTACTGTCATGTTTATGGTCAGGGAAACTGTATGGGTTACGGAATACTGGCGGCTGCTACCCAGATCATCCTGCCCCGTTTCGAAATCGATGAAGTAATGGATACCATTGCCAAATTCGACAAGATAGTTTACTTCCCGGCAGTTCCCACCATGCTCAATGCGATAGTAAATCATCCGCGGGCCGCTGAACTGGAAATTGGCCGCCGGATTACCTTCGTTGGCAGTGGGGCTGCTCCCTGTCCCCCTGACCTTGTTAACAAACTCCTGGATATGAATGTTTACTATCAGGAAGGATACGGGATGAGTGAGACCACAGCTCAAGCCACATCCGGACCACCTATGGCTCTGAAGAAATTTGGAAGTGTGGGAGTACCGTACCCGGATGTGGATCTGAAGATAATTAATCCCGATACCGGTGAAGAGCTGCCGAGAGGCGAAGTCGGAGAGATAGTTATGACCTCGCCTTACGTCATGATGGGCTACTGGAACAACCCCGAGGAAACAGCGAAGCAGCTGAAAGACGGGTGGATATATACCGGTGACCTGGCCTATATGGACGAAGACGGGTTTGTTTTCCTGGTCGATCGCTCCAAGGATCTGGTCATTGCCGGTGGTTATAACATTTATCCAGTGGAGGTTGACGGTGTTATTGCCGGACATCCCAAGGTCTATGATGTTATGTGCGTGGGAATCCCCGATGAGTACCGAGGGGAGACCTTGAAGGCATTCATCGTACCGAAACCGGGTGAGACCATATCCGAGGAGGAGATCGTTGCCTACTGCAAGGAGAAGCTGGCTCCCTACAAGGTGCCAAAGCTGATCGAATTCCGGCCTGAGGTACCGCGTACTCCGACGGGCAAAGCCTTACGTCGGATTCTTCGCGACGAGGAATTGGCCAAAAAGGCACAGAAATAATACCGTTCAAGATGTAACAGCATAGAGTAGTTATAAATCCCGCGTGGAGAGATTGATTGCCACGCGGGATTATTATGTTTAATGTTTGGCAAAGGAGCCGCATTATCACCCGCGAATATCGTGGCCTGCGGCCGGGCTCATCAAACCGGAAGCAGTACTTCAGCCAACCGTATCAGAGCCCGGTTAAACCTCCCCCTTATATTGAACGCTTTCAACAAGCGGTAAGGTTTGTATAATGTGGAGTTGATGATTACAACCGAAAGCGCAGTGGGTCTTCAGGCAGCATGGTATTCTACGGCCAGCCGAGGCCACAAAGTCGAATCTTCATGATCCCGACTGTAAAATCCAAGTATTCCGTCTCTGTCTTCAGGACCTTTTAAGACCAACCCCAGGTTTATAAAGGAGCCATCGTACCATCCCCGGGCCAGTGCGGTTACATCCAGCAGTATTAATCCCAGGTAACCGGGTTGAATGGTAATGGTGTCGGCAGGAGTATTAGTGTATAACGGCTGTTTATTCCAGTTAACCGTATACTCATGCCAGTGTTGTTTGATCATGTAAGCACTCAAGGTTGTTGCTTCGCGGGTTTCATTACGAATCAGATGAAGCAGTAATTTTGCCGATACGATATCGCTGCCCGGTGGTATGTAGTTCCCCCCCAGACAACTGAAATCGAATTGGATGAGGCTCCGATATATATCCCCGGGTCCTTGAAACCGGTTACAGAACAGGTGGGACGACCCGCCGTAGTTCTTGCCGGCGCTGTACTCGGCTACATAACTGTCCTTGCACGGGGGGAAGAAGATTTTTGCCGGGTGTCTGCTGTTCCCTTGGATATTCAATAGAGAATCAGCCTCCTTTGGGAATGTTACCGCTTGGGCGGAGTAACTTGACCAGAATGAGATTGAGAAATCAACAGGCTGTGGCGCCGGCCAATTGATATTGAAACTGAAAGCGTGAGGTGAAACCTGATCATTACAACCTGCGGATTAAAGCGAGACGAGCCTATGGGTTAAGGTTTGGTACCGGTGCCGTGGCGCCGCTTGCTGCCGCCCCGGGAAGCATTGAGAAAGTCGCTGTTGATAGCCGTTTTTATGGAAAAAACCGGTATGACACCGGTTTTTTCGCGGGATAGGGTATTTCCATCTAGGTAAAGGTGCGCGCGATGATGGTAATCTGATTGATGGGAATATAGTTGATCTGAGCTCCCACAACAGTGATGAAGCTGGGATTGATGTCGGTCAGGATTCCCTCTACCGCCGCCACATCGCCTTCAGTCAGTACTCTGACTCTCTGCTGCCAGAGGCTGAACAGCAGGGTAAAAAAACTCGTTCCGGCTATTCCGCCCAATCTGCCGAATCCGCAGTCATTGAAGTCAAGCTTGCGATCAAACCGGCCTCCAACCAAGCCACCATTGATGCTCATGATATCCCTCCTTCTCGTCAAATCAGTAGTCAAAGGGCCCTAGACTTGGTTTAGTTTATTCGGAGGGAATTCCAAATGTTCCATTATTTACCTACCAGCGTTTTTCTGCTTGCTTTTATTGCTTGAACCCTTTTGCGAGCTGCTCTTGCTGAGCGTAAAACGGGCTGTGGATTGGGTGTTCTGAATGGAACCTTTATTGCCGCATGGGCAGGCTAACGTCATTTTAACTGGTGGCTTTTTGATCACGGCTCCCAAAAACTTGCCGCATTTTGAACAGGTTATTCTGTACACCTGGCTCTCCTCCTTTCTGAAATTGGCTTACATAATAGAAAGAAGCTTTAATGAAAAAATATGGGAAACCGCAATAGATTGTGCGTTGGGGAAACTAGGAAGACAAAAAACAACGGGCAATAAAAAAGCCCGGTGACCGGGGTGTTAGCTTAAGGGGTTGTGGTGGTGGAGGATTTAATTAACCTTGCACAGGAAGAACCAGAGTCCTCTTTGGAAGAAACTAACCTTACTCAAGGAGTAACCACTCTATCAGGCAGGTAATAACCTCTCTAAGGGATACGCTTCTCAGGGAAGGAAACCAACCTCCACCACCTATTTCAGTATATGCAGAAGGAAACCAGATTACTATTGGGAACTTTTTCTGAAATAACGCGAGTCTTAGTAGTTTATTAAGATTGTCTAAAGAAAGACTGCCGAAATAACATCTCCTGAGTAAGATTGGTATCATTAAGAGAGGAAAGAAGAATGATGGCATTAAAACCATGGTTGTCAAGAAAGAGTGTGATTGAGCGTAGGGCGGCTGGATACCTGGATACATTTCATTAACTTGGCAATTTAATTTGGTTGGTGGCGATTATGGTGATGAGAATTTCCTCCAGGTTAATGAGCATTGCTGATCTGGTGATTGCCGGTGAGCCGGTAGCGGACATCGGTTCCGATCATGCCCTGCTCGCCTGTTATCTGGTAGATGAAGGCCGCTGTCCCCGGGCAATCTGTGGCGAACTGGGAGAAGGACCGTATCGCCGGACCTTTGAGGCCGTTTGTAAGTATGGTCTGGACCATCTGATCGAGGTGCGGCAGGGTAATGGATTGGAGGTACTGGCAGTGGGAGAAGTGGCGACGGTTGTTTTGGCGGGGATGGGGGGTAATACCATAGTCAGTATTCTAAATGCGTCACCTCCCAAAACCCAAAGCTTTAATCGCCTGGTTTTACAGCCGATGAATGCCCTGGTAGAGGTACGCCGTCTGGCAAGCTCTAAGGGGTGGAGTATTGAGAAAGAGACGGTAGTTAAGGATGGAGATTACTATGTCAACCTGGTTTTGAATCCCCGGTGCCGGCAGGATAACAAGCTATCCGAAACCGAGTTGAGATGGGGCCCACTTCTCATGCAGGACGCCCAAAAAGAACCGGTGGTTAGGGACTATTATCGCTTCCAGTTGGACAAATTGGAACGGATAATTGCGGGGATTCCGAAGCACAGTACAGGGCGTTCTCTGAGGCGGAAGCAGGAATATGAGAAGAGAAAAAAAGAATTGGAGGAGGTATTGAAGTGAAAGTCAAGAATGGAATGGTTTTTGACCGGCTGGAGGTTCTGGCGCCGCCGTATCTCGCCGAAACCTGGGACAATACCGGCTTACAGCTCGGCGCTAAAGATCAGACGGTGGAAGCGGTACTGATAACCCTGGATGTAGATGACAGGGCTGTGGATATGGCTTTAGAGGTGGGGGCTAACCTCATAATCAGCCACCATCCGCTTTTCTTTAATGGGGTCAAGACAATTGACTACGAGTCGCTACCGGGCCGGTTGATAAAACGGCTAATCAAACATGATATCACTGTTTATTCAGCCCATACCAACCTGGATCTGGCTCCCCGCGGATTAAGTCAGTACCTGGCACTGGAACTGGGACTAAGTAACATAAAACCGCTGGGAACAGTCAAGTCACAGCAATTAATGAAGCTGGTGGTTTTTGTGCCGGAAACCCATTTAGATAAAGTGCGTCAAGCCGTAAATGATGCGGGGGCGGGTTTCATCGGCAACTACCGGGATTGTAGTTTTCGCTCTCCAGGTGTGGGCACCTTCAGGCCCCTGGAAGGCAGCCAGCCTTTTTTGGGCAGTACGGGGATTTTGGAGGAAGTAGCTGAATACCGCCTCGAGGTTATTGTGCCCGCGGAGATTCTGAGCCGGGTGGTGCAGTCCATGATTGGCGCCCATCCCTATGAAGAGGTGGCTTATGACCTGATACCTCTCAATAACAGCGGCGAAACATACAGCTACGGCAGACAGGGAGATCTGCCGGAGGCGCTGACTCTGGAGGAACTGGCTGGGAGGGTAAAAAACCTGTTAGGGGTAGAGTACGTAGCAGTGAGCAGTCCGGAGCTGAGTCGGGTGAAGAAAATCTGTTTGGTTCCGGGTTCGGGAGCGTCAATGATTAAAACGGCTCTGCAAGCAGGCTGTCAGGTTATGATAACCGGCGATATAAAATATCATGAAGCCAGGGAAGCCTTGGAATCCGGTCTGGCTCTTATTGATCCCGGACATGACGGCATGGAGCTGTTGGTAGTAGATATGCTAACATCTTTCCTGGAGGAGATAGCGCGAAACGAGAATTGGGATGTTAAAATTCACGGACTTAAAGAGGAGTATTTGTGGCGAAAACTATAAGGGGACAGGAGAGATAACTAATGGTGGTGACTACCGAAACTACACTACTAGTATTACTGGCAGCGTTTTTGCTCTTTATTAGCGCCATTACGCTGGGGCTTAGAGGAGCAAAAAACAAGAAAGATGACGATGATTGGGATCGCCGCATCTGAAGCTGCAATTTAAGAAATGTTGCCTGGACAGGGCACAAAAAGAGGAAAGAATCCTGCCGGCATCAGATATGAATTATCAGGCTTTTTTGTGAACGAATTCTTATAGATCCCGAAAAATGGGCAAAAAATTAGATCAGAGAAGCATGGTTTGCGAAAAAATGGTTATCTTAATAAAAAAATATTAGAAAAAAGAAGGATTTCCCAAGTTCTTGAGGAACTTGATCAGGGAAAAAATCCGTAAGGGAGGTCGCGTGGTGAACAAAACGGGACTGGTAAAATCTTTGGCGGAAAAGGCAGGCGTAACCCAAAAAGATGCAGCCAAGATTCTTGATTCTGTGCTGGACTCGATTCAAACTGCATTAGCGCAGGGAGAAAAGGTCCAAATCATCGGGTTTGGTACATTTGAAGTCAGAGAACGCAAAGCCAGAAACGTCATTAGCCCGGCAACAGGAAAAGAAATCAGGGTTCCAGCTACCAAGGTTCCAGCATTCAAACCGGGCAAATCATTGCGGGAAGCGGTTGCCATTAAAGCACCCGAAAAGAAAAAGGGAGCTGCCAAGGCTAAGAAAAAGTAGCCGTTTCCTTTAGTCCGGATATGATATCTCAAAAACAAAAAGAACAGCGAATGTCGTAAGACGTTTGCTGTTCTTTTCATTAATGGACGCGAGCAAATCTGTAAGCGGAGTTCTGTTAAAGATAGTCATCTATCTGGGATGGCAGTTGCCTGCCACCTCTAGCGACCCAACCCGGGAGCGGAGTGGGCAACTCCAATGCTCCCCTATTTGGTCTTGCTCCGGGTGGGGTTTACCTAGCCGACCAGTCGCCTGACCGCTGGTGAGCTCTTACCTCACCGTTCCACCCTTACCGAAAGTGGGAAACTGTATTTAGAAATCGCCATGATTAAACTAACTTCATAATGCAGGTTCCCACTTTCGGCGGTTTGTTTCTGTGGCACTATCCTTGAGGTTGCCCTCACTGGGTGTTACCCAGCACCCTGCCCTGTGGAGCTCCGACTTTCCTCAGGTCAATTTTGACCCGCGACTATCCGATTTACTCGCGCCACGTATTATACAACTATTATTTGTGCATGACAAGTTGAAATATGACACAGAATTGGAATAACTAGTGGCGAAAAGACGTCAAGTTGCTCCGAAAGAACAAGCTGAACCATGAAAACCGCAGGCCCATTGAGAACAAAGCTTTCAAACCCTGGTAGAATTTATGCTTTTGGTTTGCAGGAAAAAGCGAATTGGGAGAGAATATTAACAAGGAATTGAATGGTCGTCTTATGTCAGGATACGTATTGCACACTGATCCGGCTAGATGTGGCGGTTGCGAGGAGGTGAAATCGTGGCGGCAATACTTGACAATACTATTGTTCAACTGGTAGTGGTAATCGTCGGTATTTGGGCTTTTTGGAAATTCTGCACCTTTGCCAAGAAGTTTTCTCTTCCTGGTAAGGTTAAGTTGGTGACATACATCATAACCGGCTTAGGTGTAGTGTTTTTGAATTGGCTTTTCAGTTCTGCCAAGCAAGGAATGGGAGCACAAGTGGTGCTGACCAATCCCAAGCTGATGGCAGTTACGATTATTGCATCGCTTTTTATGGTGCTTCTTTTCTCCTTTGCTTTGATGGCGGAGACAAAGGCATAATCAGACTATCGGCAGGCGGCAGGAGCCGCCTTTTTTTGTGGGTAGTTTGGATAACCTGTCCCGACACTCCGTTTAGGATTATAATAAACTGTGGGCCTTGAAAAACCCGTTGCGGGTATCCTTTTAAGCGAGGCTGTCATCTGGTCAACCAGAGCTTCGGGCATAATCATAAATAAATCGGAGGTTAACCCAGTGGCTAAGGAGATAGTAACAACCCGCAAAATAGCCCGGTTTGATATGAACCGCGGTCTTACCGAATTGGAAGACGTAGTGGTCAGCGAACAGGCCCTTACCATACACGTTAACGGATCGGAACTGGTCACCCTATTATGTACCCCGGAACACCTGGGGGATTTAGCGATCGGGTATTTGGCCGGCGAAGGATTTATAAAAGACCCTGATGATATCATGGAGCTTAAAGTGAATCAGGAAACTGGAGAATGCATGGTGCTCCTGAAAGGGTCGCACAGCATCACCGAAAGGACATATCTCAAACGGTATGTGACGACAGGTTGCGGCAAAGGCATTTCTTTTTATCAACTCGCAGATGCACGTCTGAGCAAAGAGCTGCCCCGTGATTACCGGTTACAACCGGCTATGATTATCGATATGATGAGAACCCTCCTGGAAAATTCAAATCTGCACCGTGATACGGGAGGAGTGCACACGGTTGCTCTGGGGCAAAACGGGAGGCTTTTAATTCAACGGGATGACATTGGCCGACACAATGCTGTGGATAAGGTGTTCGGTTACTGCCTGCGGAATAATGTTAATACTGAGGACAAGGCCCTGGTAATAAGCGGACGTATTTCTTCCGAGATCGCCTTGAAAGCAGTCAAGATGCGGATACAGATTTTGATATCAAAATCAGCACCCACTGATATGGCGATAGAATTTGCGGAAGACTTGGGGCTTACGCTGGTCGGGTTTACCCGGGGGAGCAGGTTTAACATTTATACCCATTCGTACCGGATAGCTTAAGGAGGGCGTATGCATGGTACCGGTGGTTTCCTTTATCGGTCGCCATAATTCGGGCAAGACCACGATCCTGGAAAAGGTCGTTAGCTATTTTTGTGCTCAGGGTTATCGCATAGGGGTGATCAAGCATTCTTCACATGATTTCACCATAGACGTTCCGGATACGGATTCTTATCGATTGGCAAAAGCCGGAGCCCGGGCGGTGGTTGTATCCTCACCCCAGAAGATGGCTTTTTACAAACAGGTGCAGAGGGATTATCCCCTGGATGAATTGTGCCGGCTGATGCAGGAAGATGTCGACATCATTTTTGCTGAAGGCTTCAAACGGGAGCACCAGCCTAAAATCGAGGTGGCCAGGCAGTATATTAGTGGGGAGTTGATTCGACCCAGTAATCTGGTTGCTATGGTAACAGATTTTCCGGTCAGTCAGAGCGATGTGCCGGTATTCGGATTTGACGAGGTCGAATCCTTATGTCGCTATATACAGGATATGTTTATAGACAGCAAGTACTGAGGTGGTTGGGTGGATGATCGCTTAAAAGTTAGAATTTATACTGCGTCCGAGCCACTGGTTTCATGGGTAGATAAAGGGCAGACCGTATGGGAATCGGTGCAGCAAGCCGGGATCATACAGAGGGGCGAATGCGGGGGACGGGGATTATGCCTTAAGTGTAAGGCCCGGGTAAGTGGCGAAGTCTCGCCTCCTACCGATGAGGAACTCTCTGCTTTAAGTCCGGAAGAGATCTCCCAAGGTTACCGGTTGACCTGCAAGTGTCGCGTTCTGGGTGAAGCCTCGGTCTTCCTCCGGGACATCAGGATCGCCGACTGCAAAACTGGGCTCTTAATGTATGAAAGGTACCCCGGTGTACTGTCAGCGATTCAAACTGTAAATACCCACATACCACGTTTTGACCGGATGAACCCCGTACCGCTGCTGGAACGAATACAGGAGGCCTTTAAGGGCTATGAGCTGGAGATAACTCCTTCCGACCTGAACATGATATCCAAACTGGATAAGGGTGATGGCTTTAGGGTAGTCGGCGGTCTGTTTAATTCGACGGTGCTGCGTATTCATTCTCAGGGGAGCGGCTCCTTTTTGGGAGTAGCTCTCGATATTGGAACCACCTCCTTGTCCTGTGCCCTGATTGACTTAGTGAGTGGAGAGCTGCTGGGACAGGGATGTACCACCAACTCTCAGATTGCTTACGGTCGGGACATACTGGCGCGCATCAGCTATGTTATGGACAATGAGCAGGGGTTGAAGGTGCTGCAGGAAAAGGTTATGGGGGATATCTCCAGTATGATAAAAACCTTGCTGCCCAAGCTGGATGCTGATCCTGAAGACATACTGGAGATAGCCGTAGTCGGTAATCCTGTAATGCTGCACCTTTTTCTGGGATTAGATCCCCGGGGACTGGGGCGAGCCCCCTATATGGGGTTGTTTAGAGACGCAGCTTCGGTGCGAGGGGGAGGCCTGGGAATCCCCATGCATCCTGCGGGGCGGGTCGTATTATTACCGCAGATTGCCGGTTTTTTGGGCTCGGACATTGTTGCCTGTCTTTTGGCTATTGACGGCGGTTCCCAAGCGAGTTTTTTGCTGATAGACATAGGTACTAACGGCGAGATGGTCCTAAAACATAAAGACTTGCTGCTGGCCTGCTCCGTTGCAGCCGGACCAGCTTTTGAGGGCGGAGATATCACCAGCGGTATGGTGGCCCGTACGGGAGCCATTGACCGCTTCTGGTTGGAGGATGGAAAGCTTAATTACAATGTGATCGGTGGCAATAAACCGGAGGGGATATGTGGATCCGGACTGATTGACCTGCTCCATATTTTTCTGGAAACCGGGGTGCTGGATGAGACTGGTCTTATTAACACAGAAAGGTACTGTGGAGCATGGCATGACACCGATAGGGGTGTGGAATTGATAATTGTCGATGGTTCCGAGACCGATTCGGGGATTCCGGTAGTTTTTAATCAACAGGATGTGCGTCAGCTCCAGTTGGCCAAAGCCGCAGTGCGAGCCGGAGTTGATATTCTGATACAGGAGGCCGCGATAGCCCCGGGGGATATAGGTGAAGTGATGTTCGCCGGTGCATTTGGCAATTACCTGAACCCCAAATCGGTTTTGGGGATAGGTATGATTCCACAGTTTCAACCGGGGGAGATTAAGGCCATTGGGAATGCCGCTCTGCGAGGAGCTATGGCCGCCTTGCTCCTGATTCCGGAAAGAGAGAAGGCGCAGCAATATGCCGGCGAGATAAGAGCGGTGAAACTGGCTGATTACCCGGATTTCTCACGGGTGTTTATTGCCAGTATGGCCTTGAAATAGGGTATTGCTGCAGTACAGTAAGACCCGGTCCCGGGCTGCAGAAATCCGGCAGGGACGCGGGATGGGGTTACGGCAAGTTTTTAAACAGCGGGTTGATTACCATCCCGGTTAACAGCTTGGGATAAAAGTAGGTTGATTTCTGCGGCATCTTGTCTCCGGCCATGGCTACAGCAACTACCTCCTGCACCTTGGTGGGGTTAAGCAGAAAAGCCAATTGGTGGCTTCCGTCATCAACCCTGGCTGTTGCCCATTCTCCATCCCGGGTATAATTTATGTTGTTCTGGCTTCTCCGGTCATCCTCTTTTATCCCCAGCATTTGGGAAAGAACCAGATGGTCGAGCAGGGCCACATCAAGTTTTTTCCAGGAATCGGACATCTCCTTGGGCATACGGCTTTTGGCCTGGTTCATATTTTTGATCGTCAGAAAATACAGCGATTTTTCCTGGGTGTAAAGGCCAAAGACATGCTTTTTCCTGCCCCGTTTAGCCAACTCATCCATGAAGCCGGATAGACCTTCAGAAGAATCAAACTCTTGTACTGTGAAGACCTCGGCTAAGGCCGACTTGAATACCTCAAGATCCAGATGGTGAACATTTCTTACCACCCGATGAGTTGGTAGAATAACCAGACCTTCATCGTAGAGGTTGACCAGGGTAGCCATAACATAATCATAACCCTGATGACCTGATTCGCGCATCTGCTTGCTGTACTCCAGAGCTGTTTCATAACGGTGATGTCCATCCGCAATAAAAATCTGTTGGTCCCTGAGATTCGTGGAAACCGTTTGCAGGGTATTGTCGTCGGTGACTACCCATAAACGGTGTGACTCACCGGCCTCATCAATAATATCCAGGTCAGGCTCGCGACCCTCGATGGCCTGGCGCAGCGCATTATCTACCAGTTTTTCCGGATCGCTGTACAGCCCAAAGATGGAACTGAAGTTGCACTGGGTAGCCTGCATCAGCTGCAGACGGTCCGCTTTAGGCTTGGAGAGAGTTTCCTCATGGGGAAGGACCGAGCCTTCCGTGTAGTCTTGGAGCTTCAGGCCGCATATAAAACCACTGCGAGTAACTGTTCCCCTGGCCCCCGGGAATTCCTGCTGATAGACATACATAGCGGGCTTGGCCTCTGGCAGCAGGGTTTCATCCTCCAACCAGCGGTCCAAGTACTTTTTCGCCCGGGTATAACGGTTATTCTTTTCGTTATCATCTGGGAATACCAACCCCAGTTCCAGGCGTATGATATTAACCGGGCTTTCAGCATAGTATCTTGCCTGGGACTTCTCATCAATGATGTCATAAGGCGGGGTCATTACCGATGCCAGATTGGCGATCTTACTTTTATTGTAACGCAACCCAACAAACGGGATAATTTCGGCCATGGAACAGTTTCCTCCTATACCTATCAATACTCACAATTCTATAATACTTGGAATGATCTTCGCAATGAGATTTTACAGGAACATCAGCACCAACCATTGAATACAAACGGAACATATATTTGCCCTGGCGGACTTGTACCTTTTTCCTCGTCTAAGCCCCCTATTTAATCTACGTATATTTGGCAGTACCTTATTACAGGTGACCGGGGGCTTTCTTGCATTTTACAAACCATAGTGCTTTAATTTAGACGTGTAAAGTAAAATCTGGTCTATTTGGAATGGTTATCTTTGTGGGTTTGACGGAGGCTTAAGTGCTGATCGACTATCATGTCCATGCTTTGGCCCATGGTGAATACGAGTATTCTTTCTCATGGATCGAGGAATATCTTCGCCGGGCTCAGGCTCAAAATATAGCCCAAATCGGATTCAGCGAACATGACTGGTTCGAAGAGCGGATAGATATTGAATTGGTCAAAGGGGTTGCTGCTCGTTCTGAATTCTGCAGAATGATGGTCAGAGTGGGAATTGAAGTGGACTATAAACCGGGGAGAGAGCCGGAGATAAGTAGGATTCTAGCACAGAAACCCTATGATTTCGTCATCGGTTCGGTCCATCACCTAGGAGAATGGCCGTTTGATCACCCGGATCATAAAAATGGCTTTCTGCAAAGGGAAATCGATGAGATCTATCAAGAGTACTATGCAATGATCGACCGGGCTGTAAAATCGAACCTGTTTGATGTTGTGGGTCATCTTGATCTGATTAAGGTCTGGGGGTTCAAACCGACTGCTCGTCAGGAAAACCATTTTATCAAACCGCTTTTGCGCGGGATGAGGATGTCGGGCACGGTGGTGGAAATAAACACCGGCGGCCTTCGTAAGCCGGTCAAGGAGATGTATCCCAGCGAATTACTGTTGCGAGATTTATTTGCCCATAATATCCCCATTACCTTTGGCTCGGATGCTCATCACCCTGAGGAGTTGGGAAGCGGGCTTTCTGCAGCCTTGCAGACCGCTTGGAAGGTTGGCTACCGGAAGGCATCGGGATTTACCAGGAGACAAAGCACTTCTTATCCATTATCTGAAATAAGGCAGGGGATCTCATGAACAGTATTGCAATTCTGGTGGTAAGCCTCGGGATCATTTTAATCGGGGCTGAGCTGTTCACCAATGCGGTTGAATGGTTGGGCAAGAAATTGAACCTATCCGAGGGAGCGGTAGGAAGCATACTGGCGGCGGTGGGGACTGCGCTGCCGGAGACTATGATTCCGATTATTGCTCTGATCGGAGGAGGGGCGGAAGCTGTTAGCATTGGAACCGGGGCCATACTGGGCGCGCCGTTGATGCTGTCGACCCTGGCTATGTTTGTTACCGGTTTTTCCATTGTGCTTTTTCGAAGACGCCGTGAACACGGGGTAAAGGTAAATGCCAACCCTGAGGTGATGAAAAGGGACTTGGGGATTTTCATGATCGTTTTTACGGCTGCCTTGCTGGCAGGGACTATGCCGGCTGAGATGAGAAAATGGCAGCTTATTGTGGGCACAGCCATGGTTTTATCGTACTTCTTATATGTGATAGCTACCCTGCAGGACGATAGTGTGCCGGAGCAGGATCATCTAAGCCCTTGTTATTTTGCGCCCCGTATGATTATACCGAGAATGAGAGTTGTACTCCTGCAGTTGGCCGTGGCTCTGGCCTTGATTATAGGTGGTGCCCATCTTTTCGTGGGAGCCATAGAGACGGTGGCCCTGGCCTTTGGAGTTCCCGCATTTGTGTTGTCCTTGGTGATTGCGCCGGTAGCAACGGAATTGCCCGAGAAGTTTAACAGTGTCATATGGGTATCGCGAGGCAAGGATACTCTGGCCCTGGGCAATATTACCGGAGCTATGGTGTTTCAAGGATCCTTGATTCCTGCTCTGGGCATATTTCTTACCGACTGGCAGCTGGGTACCGGAGCTCTGCTGAGCGGAGCCCTGGCCCTTATATCTTCGGCGATTCTTTACGTTGAAGTGCTCCGCAGGCAGCATACGGAGGCCATATATCTCATCCTGGCGGGATTGTTTTATGTGATATTTTTCTTCATGGTTATTGAGGGAATAATCCGTTAGCGAGGGAGAGGAAATGACAGTCGAGAAAAAACTGGCGGCAATGGGTATTATACTTCCCGAACCACCGGCTCCGGTGGCTTCATATATTCCGGGGCTGGTATGCAATAACCTGGCCTTTATTTCCGGGCAGCTTCCCACCAGGGGCGGAAAACTCCTGATGGAAGGGAGCCTGGGACGCGAGGTATCTGTTGAAGAGGGATACATTACCGCGCGCCAGGCTGCGATAAACTGCCTGGGGGTCCTCAAGTCTCTGGTGGGTGACCTGGACCGGGTTGAACGGATCGTCAGGCTGACCGCTTTTGTCCAGTCGGCTCCAGGATTTCACGGCCAGCCCCAGGTTGCCAATGGTGCCTCCGACCTCCTGCAGGAGGTGTTTGGAGATCGGGGGAAACATACCCGGGTGGCCGTAGGGGTTAGCGCATTACCCCTGAATGCGCCCTGTGAGATAGACCTCATTGCCGCTATCAGGCCCTGATTGACGGTTGGAGGAGCAGGAGTCAAGATGTTATTCACTGATCAGAGGGAGGTCTTAGGATTTGAACGTTTATGACAAGGCTTATGAGACCGCACGCGCTTTAAAGGAGACTCCTCATTACAAGGCATATATTAAGGCCAGGGAGGAGCTAAAAGCCGACCAGAGTTCCTGGGAGATGGTTAAGGATTTCCGATCCCGGCAGACCAATATTCAAAAACAGATCCTGTCCGGGGAAGAACCGACCGCCGAAAAAATCAACGAACTCCAGGAGCTCTCTGAAATAATTGGAAAGTCGCAGCGGGCAACCGAGTTTTTCCGGGCGGAGATGGATCTCATCAAAGTAGTAGAAGATATTCAGCGCATCCTGGTAAGATCTATTGATCTGGAGATGGAAAACATCTGACATTCCGGCCTGAAGCACGGATAAAGGCAGTCCGGCTTTCTAACCGGTGCCGGGCAGCACGACGGTGGAAAAAATGCAGCCGTCACAGATGGTTGCACATAGCGCCGGGGTCCAAACTTGCGGCCTGCTTCCGGTAAATATATAATGTGACTTAGCATTGAAGGGGAAGAGGAGGACCTCATGAAAAAACGATTAGCCGCTGCGATTGTGTTCCTTTTGCTGAGTGTGACGGGGTTGGGATGTGGTGATGAAACGGTAGCTGTTGTCAATGGAGAAAAGGTTACCCGCCCCCAGCTTGATAAGATCGTAAACCTCTATGTTTCTCAGGCCAAACAGATTTATAACCAGGATGTTACCGCTGATCAGGAGTTTATGAAAGAGATCGAAAAAATGGCCATAAATGATCTTATTGACCAAACCCTGATTATTCAGAAAGCAGTAAGTGAAGGACTGGAAGCTACCGAAAAGGAAGTCCGCGAGGCCATCAATAATTTCAAGGAAGCGGCCGGGACCGAGGGTTATAAAAACTTCATTGAAGCGGCCGGCATGACGGATGAGGACTTTAAACAGGAGATGTATAATCAGGTTCTGATTGGCGAACTGCATGATAAGGTTATCTCCAAGGTTGAAGTGACCGAAGAGGAGATCAAGGCCTATTATGAAGCTCACCCCGAG
This sequence comes from Syntrophothermus sp. DTU052, assembly GCA_001512495.1. GTDB lineage: Bacteria > Bacillota > Syntrophomonadia > Syntrophomonadales > DTU052 > DTU052. The sequence goes on from LFRU01000032.1 coordinate 111,429, forward strand.
GAATTTGGCAACCTACATGAGCTCAAGGTATCACATATACTACTGAAAACCCGCGAAGAAGCCGAGGAGGTCATCGACAGGCTAGAAAAAGGAGATGATTTTGGCACCCTGGCTCAGGAGTTGTCGATCGAGCCGGCGGCCCGGGAATCCAAGGGGAATCTCGGCTTTATTAACGAAAAAAGCGATTTAGTTGCCGAATTCAAAGCAGCGGCTCTTAAGCTGAAACCCGGGGAAATAACAGAGGAACCCGTAGAAACTCAATTCGGGTTCCATGTAATCAAGGCTTATGAGGAAAAGAAGCCTCATCTGGAGCCCTTTGAACAGGTGAAAGAGCAGGCTGAGGCCCTCGCCCGGCAGGCCAAGGAATATCAGGCCTGGATGGATTATGTGAGTGCTCTCCGCAAACAGGCTGATATAGAGAAGAAAATCTAGTCCTTGAGTCAGAAGTGAACAAACGAAGTGGAAAGGGTGTAAGTGTTGGCAGCTACCAAGGATAAGTGTAAGGCATGTTCTGCGGTCGGGCAGGATGGGTGCAGCCCTGAAAACTGCAATCAACCGGAAAAGTCCCTTCTGGGCAGTCTGAACCAGATCAAGAAAGTAGTAGCGGTTATGAGCGGCAAGGGAGGGGTTGGCAAATCAACCGTTACCAGCCTCCTGGCGGTGGGGCTGAACCGGATGGGCTACAAAGTTGGAGTGCTGGATTCTGATATAACCGGACCCAGTATACCCCGGATATTTGGAATTGAGGGTGGCAACCTGCAGGCTACGGATTTTGGCGTAATGCCGCCGTTAACAGGTGGCGGGATCAAGATTATTTCGGTAAACCTTTTTCTACCCAGCGAAGATGAACCGGTTATCTGGAGAGGGCCCTTGTTGGCGGGCATGGTAAAGCAGTTCTGGGAGGAGACTGACTGGCGGGATTTGGATTATCTCCTGGTAGACCTGCCGCCGGGGACTGGTGATGTGCCGCTAACAGTGATGCAGTCACTTCCTCTGGACGGGATTGTGATGGTTTCTGCTCCCCAGGAGCTGGTTCTTATGGTGGTAAAAAAGGCGGTTAAAATGGCCAACAAGCTGGGAATCCCGATAGTTGGGATGGTAGAGAATATGAGTTATGCTCGATGCCCTTGCTGTAACGAAAAGCTGGAGTTGTTTGGCGCCTCCCAGGCTCGGGAGGTAGCAGGTCAAATGAATATACCCCTTTTAGGGCAGCTTCCCTGGAATCCCCAACTTGGGCGTTTGATGGACCAGGGGAAAGTTGAGGAGTACATGGATGAGGAGGTTGCCCAATTAAGTGAAGAATTGGCCAAGAGGTTACCCCCGGAACAGCCGTAACCGGCCAAAAGTATTACGGCTGTTTTTACTCGAGAGCTGAAAGGCGGAGTGTGATTCATCCCGCCTTTTGCGTTTTTGTTGCAGAAGTCCATTTCTGAATACAATTGTTATCTCAAAATAACGATCAAGGTTCAGAATTCGGGTATCAGGACAGACTGTGCCTGGCGAAAATTACTAAGAAAAGACAAGACTGTTGGGCATAACTGCTTTTATATGCCGCTGTATCAGGTTATAATCTAATTAGCATGATCATAGCCAATACTTATATAGCTCATTAATTGAGCGAATGGTTTTAATGTATGGTACCCCCCGGTATTGTGTCACCGGCATATCGAGAAAGGGAGGATAAGATATGCTTGTACTTAACGATGTTGGACTCAGCCTTAACGGCAGTAACGGCGATGCGAAAGAGATATTAAGGAACATCAACCTTACCTTCGAAAGCGGGAAACTTTATGCCATAACCGGCCCTAATGGGGGGGGCAAGACCTCAATTGCCAAAGTGATAATGGGAATCTACCAGCCCACCCAGGGACAGATATTATTAAACGGTGAAGAGATAACCCACCTGAGTATTACTGAAAGAGCGCGGAGGGGATTGGCTTATGCTTTTCAGCATCCCCCGCGGTTTAAGGGAGTATATGTTGAGGAGGTTATGCGCATAGCCAATCCTGCTATAGATGAGATGGGAATACGATCATATCTCAGAGATGTGGGCCTTTGTCCGGAGGACTACATCGGCCGGGACCTGGGCCCGAGCTTGAGCGGTGGAGAAACTAAACGCCTGGAAGTTGCACAGTTACTGGCAAAGGATGCATTGCTGACGATATTTGATGAGCCTGAAGCCGGGGTTGATCTGTGGACCATTCAGAAGCTGATTAGTTTAATCGTAAGGAGACACCGGGAAAATCAACAGAACACCATGGTGATTATTTCACACCACGAGCAGTTTCTGCCGATATGTGATGAGATCATCCTGGTGGCTGACGGTGAAGTCCAGGAAAAGGGACCGGCGGCCACCGTATGGCCTTTAATCAGGGACGATATTATATGCAACTGCAGAATTCGAAACCAGTGCGGAGGTGGAATGATTGAAGCTCAGCAGTATAGATAGCCAGCTGCTGAAAGCGGTGGCCGACCTCCACGACATACCCCAGGGGGCCTTTAATATCAGAAAGGACGGAGAGGGACTGCTCCGCCAGTCATCCGCCAATATCGAGATTGTTCCCAAGCAGGACAAACCCGGCATCGATATTATTGTTAAGCCCGGGACCCGGAATGAGTCGGTGCATATCCCGGTAATTCTGACCAAGACCGGTTTGAAGGATGTGGTCTACAACACCTTTATAATCGGAGAAGAAGCCGATGTGACTATAGTCGCCGGTTGCGGCATCCATAATCAAGGTGATAAGGATTCTCAACATGACGGAATTCATGAATTCATAGTCAAGAGAGGAGCTTCCCTCAAATATATAGAAAAGCATTATGGCCAGGGTGGCGGACAGGGCCGGCGGGTGTTAAACCCTACTACCATCATAACCATTGAGAAAGGCGGATACGCTGAGATGGAGATGGTGCAGATCAGGGGTGTCGATGACACCATCCGTACTACTGAAGCTTTTATTCATGACAACGGTGGACTGAAGATGGTGGAGAGGCTTTTGACCGATGGCCGACAAAAGGCAGTGTCCAATGTGACTATCCACCTGATCGGAGCTGATTCCTCAGGTCAGGTTTTATCACGGTCAGTGGGTCAAGACGAGTCCCAGCAGGTATTTCGTGCTTCCCTGATAGGCAAGAATCGCTCCAGCGGACATGTGGAGTGCGACTCGATAATCATGGGCAGCGCGCAGATAAGGTCGATACCCGAATTGAATGCAGAGAGTGCAGAAGCGGTGCTGACCCATGAAGCGGCTATTGGCAGAATAGCCGGTGACCAGTTGATAAAACTCATGACTCTGGGACTTGATGAACAGGAGGCAGTTGATACAATTCTGGCAGGATTCCTGCGCTAGTTCGGGTGGTGGAGTACTATTAATCTTTCATTGTTCAAGACTTATGTCAAAGTAGTTGAGAACCGCAATCTTTCCCGTACCGCCGAGGAACTGAATCTTTCCCAACCGGCGGTCAGCAAGCAGATACAGGCTCTGGAAGAGATATATGGAGTACTGCTTTTGGAAAGATCCGGCCGCAAGTTGAAGACTACCCCGGCCGGTGAAGCTCTCTATGATTGTGCCCAGGAGATCCTCAGGGCATTGGAAAAAACGGATCAGATTATGGAGGAGTTATCAGAGAGCCGCAGGGGAAGGCTGATGTTGGGTGCCAGTACCATACCCGGGCAGTATATTCTGCCCCAGTACTTAAAGGGTTTTAAGGATAAGTACCCTAATGTCAACATATTAATGAAGATCGCGGACACCGAGAGCATCTTCAAACAAGTGGCTGAAAGAGAACTGGATCTGGGAGTAGTAGGTGCCTGGATGCCCAACAGCAAAGTGGACGGCTTCAAATGGAAGGAAGATGAACTGATAGTTCTGGTTTCCGCACATCATCACCTGGCAGGTCGCAGCGAGGTTGATCCGCAAGAACTGATCGCAGAGAAGTGGGTCTTCCGGGAAAAGGGTTCGGGAACGCGAATGGTCACTGAAGATATGCTGGCCAGTTTGGGGATACGAACGGTGGACCTGGACATACAGATGGAGGTGGGCAGCACCGAAGCGGTGGCATCCGCGGTGGAAGCCCAAATAGGTCTGGCCCTGGTTTCCCAGTATGTTGCTTCGCAATGGACCCGGAATGATAAGTTGGTGGCTCTCAGGATTGCCGGAGGGAGAGCCAAACGGGATATATACGTAATTTATCCCCGTCAGAAAAACCGCCGCCGCACAGTTGACAATTTCCTCGATTTCCTCAAAACAGACTCCACCCAGTAAATATCTTCTTATCTGCAGACTCTGTGCCGATCGCCATTTCGTAAAAATAACACTTGTTTTTTTTGCGCCATTTTGTTAGAAATATAATCTAAGTGCTTTGTTACAGCCAGCCTCCCTGCTTAGGGAGCCAATGTCTGATATCAAATCGATAAGGTACAATAAGTTTCGCAAAATTGAATAGCGTCCAAAAACAAAAGGACATGGACGC
>LFRU01000076.1 GCA_001512495.1 Syntrophothermus sp. DTU052
GGAGATGCTTCCCATTCCGCTTGTCTTCAGTGTGGCCGGGGCGCGGGAAACCGTACCCTTTCTCGCATTTTTTGAGGCTCTGCTCCTGATGGTGGTATTTGAGCTTCTGGTCGAGGCCGGTATACGGCTGCCCCGGGTAGTGGGCGGTGCGGTCAACATAGTGGGAGCACTCATTATTGGGCAGGCTTCAGTACAAGCCGGACTCGTATCCCCCATTCTCGTGATCGTAATCGCGGCTACGGCGATATCCAATTTTGCGGTGTCTGTCAATTATCAGATCGCCAACATTCTCAGGCTTCTTAGAATACTGTTCTTAATCTTTGCCGCCTTATTGGGGTTATACGGAATGAGTTTGGTGCTGCTTGCTTTGCTTATTCACCTGGCCGGCTTGAAGTCGTTTGGGGTTCCCTACCTTGCACCCCTGGCACCGGCATCTCTGATACCCGGCGAAACGAAAGATGTTTTCTACCGTCTGCCCAAATGGCATATAAAATCCCGCCCCCATTTCATTGCGGGAAGTGATTTAATACGCGATAACACTCAGCCACCCAGTTCTGATATGGGGCCCGAGACCTCTGCAGATGCTGATGAAGGAGGGGGTAATAAGTAATGGGCGATGGGAAGATATCTCAAAGACAGCTGGCTTATTTATTCTTCACCATTCTAATCGGGACCATTTTTTTTTATAATCCTCAGATAGTGGTGGGAACAACAGGACAGGATGGATGGATTGCGTATCTGATTGCGTCCTTTTGGGGCATTTTGGTGGCCTTGGTGATGGTTGCTTTGGGTCAAAGGTTTCCCGATCAGACCCTGACCGGCTATATACCCAATATACTGGGCAAACCCCTCGGAAAGATCTTGAGCCTGCTGTATACAATATGGTTTCTCTTTATCGGCGGCGGGGTATTGGCGCAGTTTGCGAATTTTATGAATACTACCATTATGGCAAGCACTCCTAAGATGGTATTTATCATCACCTTTGTAGCCATAGCTTTTTATGCGGTCCACAGCGGATTGGAAGTGGTCGTCAGGGTAAACGAATTACTCCTGTGGGTTATTGTAATAGCCACTATCATGGTTGTAATCCTGCCCTGGGAACTTATGGACCTGCGCCGCATGCTGCCGGTGGGAGAAACGAGCATCGGCAGACTTCTGGCTACCTCCCTGATTGCCGGGAGCTGGAGGGGAGAAGTAATGATGGTGGGAATGTTCTTACCGGCCCTGATAACCTTAAAGAATACCGCCCGCAACCTGATCGAGACCGTATTCCTGGTTGGAGTGATGTTGATTGCTGTGGAGATATCATTGGTAACAGTATTTGGAGCTCATTTAGTTGGCGATATTGAAGTCCCGGTTTTTAACCTGGCCCGGATGATAAGCACTGCCAGGGTGCTGGATAGGCTGGAGGCTCTGGTGCTAATAATCTGGGTTTTCGCAACCTTTATTAAGATCTGCGCCTTTTTGTACTGTACCGCCCGGGCGACGGCTGATACTATGGGATTCCAGGAGTCCCGCTTTCTGCTGCTTCCCATATCCTTGCTGTTCACCGCCATAGCTTATAATCAAACCGTCGATCCGGCTAAATTCGTAGATTTCTTACTGTTTACCTGGCCCGGATACGGGCTTTTGTCCTTCGAACTGGTAATCCCCTTGTTTCTGCTAATTGTCGCGTTATGGCGGGGGAAGAGGGAGAAGAAAGTATGAAGAGGTTACTGGCGTTTTTCCTGATCATAAGCTGTATTTTCACAACGGGCTGTTGGGATCAGATCGAGATCACAGATCTGGCTCTGGTAATCGGCACCGCCATCGATAAGGGAGATGACCCCGATAATAAGGTGGTCCTCACTATTCAGGTAGCCAATCCTAGGATGTTTATCCCGGGGGAAGGAGGGGGGGGCGATGGTGAGAAGGCCTTCTGGACGGCAACCGGAACCGGAAAAACTATTAGCGAAGCCACTTTTGGGATTAGCCATCGCGTACCCCGGAGCTTGTTCTTTGGGCACAACCGCCTCATGATTGTCGGTGAGGAGGTGGCTCGGGACGGAATAATACCTTACCTTGACCGTTATTTCCGGAGTCGTGAGACCCGGCCCAACCTCTACATTTTGGTGGCCCGGGGAAGAGGTCAAGAAATACTGGAGACCAACATGGCTACTTTTCGGTCCAGCGGAATGGCTTTAATTAACATGTTCGATTTGGGAAACAATCATACGGTAGTGCCCGTGAGACTGGTGCAGTTCGTCTACGACCTGACCTCGGCGTGTCAGGCGGCAGTAGCACCCATGGTGCAGGTGGTGGTGCAAAGCAGCGTGAGCATAGAGGAGGCAAAACATGCCAGCAGACTCCAGACTTTATCTGTTAAAGGCCTGGCAGTGTTTAATTCCGAGGGGCGGATGGTTGGAGAAATGAATAATGCCGAGACCATGGGGCTGTTATGGATTCGTGATTGGGCGGAGAGGAACCAGCTCACCGTACCCTGCCCCTTGGATGAATCCGAAGCATCCGTGGATCTGGATCTCGTGGGCAGTACAACGAAAACCAGGGTCGAAATCGGAGAGGATGGGATACCCCGCTTTGATATTGAATTGAAGGTAGTGTTTGATGTGGCCGAGCACTTCGGGGAACACATGGGAATGGATCAATCCTGGTACATTAACAGTCTCGAAAAACGTGCCAATACCGTTATTGCGAGGCAGATACAGGCCGCCGTCAGCAAGGCAAAGGCCTTGAATGCGGATGTCTTGGGATTCGCTGAAGAGGTTCACAGGCAGCACCCCCGGGAATGGGAAGGACTCCGGAACAACTGGTCGGATATCTTCCCCCTGGTTGAAGTTACCGTAAGCAGCATAAGTGAAATAAGCACCCGCGGGATGTCGGCGGAAAATCCGGATAACTCTTTGAAGGTGTTGAAATAAAGTGAAAGTACTGGCTGTGCTGGCGATAATCAGTCTGGCATTCATTGACGGCAGGAACGCGTTAAAGGGCAGGAATAAAAAGGAGGTTTTTACTTATATTGCTATAATAGTTTTAACCCTGGCCATGGTGGGTATGCATATACTCTATTATCAACCTCTTGTATTAACCAAGCTCGTCATCATCGTATTTCGGCCCATAACCGAACCCTTAATTCTTTTCCTGCGCTCGCTTTAATAACCGAGCTTATCGGTGACAGAGGAAGGGACTCGGAGGGCAGTTCAGGGGAGCAGGGGTTTTTACACCCCGCGCCCCACTACTGTTCGCAACTGTCCTGGGTCCAGCAGGTGTCGTCAACCTCTTCCAGCCGCAGAACATCGTGAGGGCAGTATTTTGAGCAGATACCGCAGTGTATGCACATTACAATCTTTTCCTGCGCCGGGTTCATGATGATATATCCTACCGGGCAGGCCGGGATGCAGTTTTCGCAGCCGGTACACTTGTCCGAAATCAATTTGACCCCGCCGCCTACCCGGGGAACCAGGGCTTCATAGGGGCAGGCTTCCGCACAGGGAGGATTCTTGCAGGCCCGGCAGATATCGGCTGTAAGTTTGCTCTGCAGACCTCCCCGGGTCTTGATACGAATGGCCGCATACTGGGGAGAGAAAGACTTCATAACCTCGCGGGCGCAGGCGAAGCTGCATGAGTAACAAGCGATGCATTTCCCCATACGGGGGGCGGTCAGCACCTTAGCCAGGAATCGTCCCCTCCTTATCTGCCGCCCGGGATTGTTTAGCCAGGAGGTCCAACATTTCCGCAAATCGGTTCTGCTCCAGCAATCCCTGGGCGGTTGGGATATTAAAAAAGCGGTATGGTATGTTAGTTCTGGCAGGATCAAGGCCAAAAGCCCGGTTAATGCCCTGTTTTATGTTATACAGCTCATAGGAGCTTATCTTTAGCTGACGTGGGCTGAGCTTATATCCCAGCGATTTCAGGGCCCGGCTGACGGTCTTATAGTCATAAACCTGATTTACCAGGCGGCATACCCCCATGGAATCAAGGAGGCAGTTGGCGGCCTCCCGGGCCATCAGGTTATTGACCAGGCTCTCCGGTTCCTGGTTCGAACGTGCAGGCAGGGGATGGACAAACTCCGGCTGCTTAAAACCCATGGCCAGGGCAAGGAAGCTGTCGTAACCGGTGTGCAGTCCGGTGGTAGCCCGATGGTTGATTTCGGTAACATAATCAACTCCTCCCCAGCGCATGGCGGCAAACGTGGCTCCCCGGGCCAGGTCCCGGTACAGGGTTGTTTCTCCGCCTACCAGGCCGTCTAGGGCATGGAGGTATCCCTCCGTATAACCAAAGCCGATGGCCGTTCCTGTGTCCTGTTCGGTAACCATTCCCTGCATATAGGCCTCAGTCAGCCAGCCCAGGGCCGCACCAGATGCCAGCGGATCCAGGCCGTATCC
>LFRU01000080.1 GCA_001512495.1 Syntrophothermus sp. DTU052
CAGCTCCACCTTATCCTCGGGTTCGGGCCAGATGTTGCTGGTTACGGGATTCTTGCCGGTAAAGAACTTGTACATCTCCACAAATGATTCGGCGGAGGTTGCCACCTCTACATGCGTCTGGTTGGGTATGGTAACATTGGTACCCCCGACGACCTGACCGCCCCTTCCAATCTCCGCCCAGATGGCCAGGGTAGGCACCCCGCCGGGCAGTCGGTCGTATGGCATCCCATCAAGGTTTATATAACGATCAACATTGGCGGCACGCTCCGGTGAGTAATCAAGATAAAGCTGTGAAACAATGGTTCCCAGAGAGTGAGCTATAATATTAACTTTGTCGGCTTTGGTCTTCTGTTTAACGTCGGCTATAAACCGGTCAAGTCCGGACCAAACCTCAATTAAAACCTGCTGGGTGGGAAGCTCCCCGGTTGTAAACTTTCCGGTATCATATTCGTAGGCAAAGAGCCGGTCATGCGGATACCTATTGCCGGCAAACCGCATGGCCTGGGATGCAAACTGTGAAGCGGAACCGGCATAACCGTGAACAAAAACTATGGGGTTAATCTCCGGCTCAGGAACTTCCACTGAACCCGGCTCCAGGTCCTGCCATATCTCTTCACTGAGGCTGTTCTGCTGAGATGACACGCCGATGAAGGGGATCGGCAGATACTGGGGACCGCCCGGCCAGGTGTGGCCTCCGCCCTCAACTTTGTAGAAAATGACCTTGGTATCGTTAATCCCGTCAGCATACACATACTTGGTGATGGAAGTCGGATCATCCGGAACGACTTGGGGGTAGTGAATGATCTCGGGTTGGGTTGACGTCTGGTTCCAGTACACCCATTGAGCCACAGTCTGCTCTGCTGACAGGCCACCCAACTCAGGGACCCCGTCGTAAGGAACAACCGGGTCAGCGGTACCCTGGCAGTGGATAACGGTGATGGGACGTTTGGGGGCTGCGTTGACCAGAGGAGCCGTAAGGGGGCCGGTGGCACCAACAATACCGGTAATCTTATTCGAGAGCATCACCGCCAATGTATGACTGAACATACTTCCATTGGACATGCCGGTGGCGTAGACTCGAGTGGAGTCGATGCTGTATTCGGATATGAATTCGTCTATTAAATCGGAGACAAACTGCAGATCACCATCGTCGCCGACCCACATGCCCTGATGTCCGGACATCAGATCGGGTCTCTCCGCGAGGTCACCTAAGCCACCACCTTCCGGAATAGGAACCCCATTGGGAAATACCGCTATGAATCCATACTTCTCCGCCAGAAGATCAAGTCCGGTCAGGTTGCACTGTCCTACGCCGTTGCTCTGATAGCCGTGGAAGGAAAGCACCAGCGGAACAGATTCAGACGATTTGTAACTTGAGGGAACATAATACTCATAACTGCGCTCCTTTTCCCCCACCATAATGGTTCCATGTTCCAGGGGATAAGCAGCAACAGCTAAGTATCCGTCAGCTTGGAGTCTGCGGTCAAACCTGACGTAAGCAGCGGTGGTTTTTAATGGATCAGCCGCCATATCCGCCCGGAATTGATCC
>LFRU01000078.1:0-504 GCA_001512495.1 Syntrophothermus sp. DTU052
CATTGCCGATGGAATTATGGAATACTTGGGCTCCATCCAGGTGTGACCTGCATAACCGTTCATTAAAAGCATCTCTCTAGAAGTGGGAGATGCTTTTTTACGCCATTTACTGCAGTTCTTTGGTTCCGCCGGCGGCCGGACTGACATGAAGGAGAAGATAACAGGATACTTGAGCTCTCCTCCAAACGGCATCTTACGCAAAAGTAATACTAGTGTTAGAATATTTTAATAAGCATAAAGGGAAAGGAGGTCGGGGCACTTGGCGATTTATGAATTTGAGGGCAAAGTTCCGAAGATTGGAAAGGGCACATATGTCCATCCGGAAGCAGTTATTATCGGTGATGTGGAGATTGGTGACAACTGTTATATCGGTGCTACGGCTGTCCTGCGGGCAGATACCGGTAAAATCAGTATTGGAGATGGAACCAATGTGCAGGACGGGGCTATAATCCATGCCGATCCTGGAACGGAGGCATTCATCGGCAAGAACAACCTTATCGGACA
>LFRU01000078.1:554-12010 GCA_001512495.1 Syntrophothermus sp. DTU052
CAAGGCGTATGGTTGCGGGAGTGCCTGCCAGTGAGGTCCGCGAGGTATCGGATAATGCGGTCACGATGACCAAAATCGGAGTTCAGATTTATCAGGAGCTGGCTGCACGCTCCCTGGAAGGTATGAAGAAGGTAGAACTGTAGAACCCGGGTCGGTATCCGGTTATCCACGATTATAGAAAACGAACAGTTTATACAGCGGAGGGTATTTAAGCATGTTAGCTGTGGCGGCACATGATGGTGTTCATATGGCTCGCGGCACCGTCAGGTTTTTTGGAGGTTCTTTCAAGGCCTGCCTTTATGTGGTAGATGGCCTGGTGATCGACACCGGACCGCGCACCCTGAGCTCGAAAACCATTCCCTTTTTTCGGGATTTTCCCGTAGATCAGGTAGCCCTGACCCATCTTCACGAGGACCATGTGGGCCTGGCTCACTGGCTGTCCCAGAGTAAAGGTGCGGAAATCTTCATCCACAGCCAGTCGGTTCCCGTGGCCGTTAAGGGCTCACCCCTGCCCTGGCACCGCCGGTTATGCTGGGGGAGTTATATACCGTTTGCATCCCGGCCACTGCCGGAAAAAATTGAGCGGGCTCATCACACGTTTGAGGTTATTTCCACACCGGGGCATACCGAGGATCACGTCGTCTTTTACGAGCGGAACAAAGGCTGGCTTTTTACCGGGGACCTTTTTGTTACCCCGCACCCCGTTCAATGGGACCCGGGTGAATCCGCAGAACTGTATTTTGAGTCGTTGGAAAAGGTTTTGTCCCTGGACTTTGATACCATCTTCTGCGGGCATGCCGGTATCATTAGCAAAAACGGGAAGGATGTTATGCGGAAGAAGTTTGAATACCTTTTGGATTTGCGGGAGAGAGTGGTAGCTCTATATAATAAGGGGTATTCGCTCCGACAGATTGACCGCACCCTGTTTCCCAAAAAACCGATAAGTACCTACATAACTTCTGGCAAATGGTCATCTTTTCACCTGGTTGAGTCCCTGCTGGAGTCGGCCCAGGATTATATAAAGCCGGCTGAATTAGTATAAACAGCATTTCTCAAGCACCTTGTCGTCTCAACGCTCGTTATTGCCTGGAATTCGTGTTCCAGAACCGTTCCTGCTGCAGGTATTGATAGCGGATATTGAAGATCATGTTATGGAGGGCTTATCTTTGACGCAATATCTTACTATCGTTTCATGGGTGCTGGACCTGGCAATTATTATACTGCTCCTGGTACTGATACGCCGTGCGCGGACCGGTCAATATCTGGAATCTTACCTTCGTGAGTTGGGTGCGGGGCAGGAGCGGCTCGAGCGATCCCTCCGTGAGGAGGTAGCCAGAAACCGGGAGGAGGTGGCAAACAGCTTCCGACTGGAAAGGGAGGAGCTGAACCGCTCGTTTACGGAACTGAATAACGCTCATCTCCGCCAGATCGGGGAGATGGCGGCTATGCAGAATCGGCAGCTTGAGATCTTCAGCCACCATGTTTCTCAGATGGCACTGAATAATGAGCAGAAACTGGAGAACATGCGGCAGACGATTGAAGCCAGGATTACAGCTTTACAAAATGACAATAATGTAAAGCTGGAACAGATGAGGGCCACCGTTGATGAACGCCTGCAGTCGACCCTGGAGGTTCGTTTAGGGGAGTCTTTCAAATTGGTCAGCGACCGCCTGGAAATGGTCAATAAGAGTTTGGGCGAGATGCAGGCCTTGGCCGCCGGAGTCGGAGACCTAAAGAAGGTGCTTACTAATGTTAAGAGCCGCGGTGTCTGGGGAGAGATCCAGCTGGGCAACATCCTGGAGCAGGTTTTAACTCCTGAACAGTACGCGACCAACGTGAGCACCAAAGTGGGGAGCACCGCCCGGGTTGAGTATGCGGTAAGACTGCCGGGCCAGGGGAACGAGGGAGAGTCAATCTGGCTTCCCATTGATGCCAAGTTCCCACTGGAGGATTACCTGCGGTTGGTGGAGGCCCATGAAAAAGGGAATCAAGCGGCGACCGAGGAAGCTGCCAAAAACCTGGAGTATAAGATCAGGGCGGAGGCCCGCGAAATATATGAGAAGTACCTGGATCCACCGCATACCACGGATTTTGCCATAATGTTTCTGCCCACCGAGAGCCTCTATGCTGAAGTGGTCCGCCGGCCGGGCTTGATAGAAGAAATACAGCGCAACTACCGGGTTAACATAACCGGTCCCAACACGATGGCCGCCTTTCTGAACAGCCTTTCCATGGGGTTTCGTACCCTGGCGATCCAAAAGCGATCCAGTGAGGTTTGGACCCTGCTGGGGGCGGTAAAGACTGAATTCAGCAAGTTTGGCCAGGCCCTGGAAAAAACGCAGAAAAAGCTCCGCGAAGCGAGCAACACCATCGAAAAGGCAGCCGGCAAATCACGCATGATCGAAAGGAAGCTAAAGGACGTTGAACAGCTGCCATCTCAACAAGCATCCGAGCTCTTTGAGGAATTACCGGAGTCATATGACGAAAATGAGACCGGCGGCTGAGTTACTGCCGACCCCATTTTCTATTGAGCTTGTTAAAGTACACTAAACGAAGGTAGAAGCAAGCAATAACAGATATACCTGCGGGGCGGCCGGCCCGGAAAAACAGGCTACCTTATAATGCCGCATGCCAGTCGCCTGCCGGCGTTGCCTGCGGGTTGAGTCCGGTAGTCATCGGGGTTTTGATGGACTATTATTGCCTTGCCGATTACATCGCGCACCTTAAACCGGTTGGTGAAGAAACGCATCTTAGCCCGGCCATTGTTGGAGAACAGCACGGGGAAATCCCCGGCATGGTTGCCGTGGGGCTGGTTAGTCGGATTCCAGTGTTCACCGGCCGCGGTAAAAGGCTCTTGAGGATCGCCCACGGCGCAGGTCCCGTTTTCATGAATATGGAAGCCGTGTGGACCGATGGGGTTGCCGCCATCAGCCGGGCGGTAAGAGGGGAGCCCCGTGATATCAACGGATACCCATACACCGCCGGGCACATCCCGAAAAGTGACCACCCCCCGTATATCGGGAGCGAGCGGTCCGCCGCGAACATCGGCTACTGCCGTTCTTGAGAACATCTAATCCCTCCTTTCTGAGCCGGCTTTTGATAATACATATCCGATCAGGAAGTGTTAGCCATCTATATACTATGGAAAAAGGAGAGGATTGGTTGCTAGTCCGCTATCAAACATATTAAAGAACGAAAGTGTCCGTTGTTGTATAATGGCTGTATAGGCATCGTACACCCATTCAACCGGAGTTCGGACGACAAGATCATGAAGGGAGAGGTTAAGATGGATTTTCGACTAACCGAAGAACAGGAGCTCATTCGTGCTAATATGCGTGAGTTCGCGGAGAAGTATGTAGAGCCGATTGCCGCCGAAATTGACGAGGCCAGTCGTTACCCGGCAGAGATTATGAGTAAACTGGCGGAAATGGGATGGATGGGGATACCCTACCCTCAGGAGTACGGGGGGGGAGGGGCCGATTACCTGACCTTCACCGTAGTAGTAGAAGAGCTTTCCCGTGCGTGCGCGGCCACCGGCTTTACCCTTTCCTGTCATACCGCCCTGGCCAGCGGGCCAATAGCTGCGTTCGGCAGCGAAGAACAGAAGAAGAAGTATTTGACCCCGCTGTGCAGAGGGGAACATATTGGAGCATTTGCTCTGACCGAGCCCGGTGCCGGTTCCGATGTGGGAGCGGGCAGTACCACCGCTGACCGGGACGGGGATTATTATGTATTGAACGGCACCAAGACTTTTATCTCCAACGGTCCGGTTGCCGACACCTTTGTTATTTTTGCGTCTACCGACAGGTCCAAGGGAACAAAAGGGCTGAGCGCCTTTATCGTACCGAGTGAGACCCCCGGACTCAGGGTAGGACAGCACTTTCTGAAAATGGGGATCAGGGCTTCCCAGACCTCGGAGATCATTTTGAAGGATTGCCGGGTACCCAAAGAAAACCTGCTGGGACAGGAAGGCCAGGGCTTCAGAATTGCCATGCAGACGCTGGATAACGGCCGCATTGAAGTTGCGGCTCAGGCGGTGGGAATCGCCCAGGCGGCTATGGACGAGTCCATTAAGTATGCCAAAGAGAGGGTACAGTTCGGTAAACCCATCGCAGCGCAACAGGCTATACAGTGGATGATTGCCGACATGGCAACCGATATCTCTGCAGCTCGTTTCCTGACCTACCATGCAGCTTATCTGAAGGATCAGGGACTGCCTTACTCGAAAGAAGCAGCCATGGCGAAGCTGTTTGCTTCGGATATGGCTACCCGTCACACCTCCAAGGCGGTGCAGATCCACGGGGGCTATGGATATATTAAAGGCCAGAAGGTGGAGCGGCTGATGCGGGATGCCAAGATTACTGAAATCTATGAGGGTACCTCCGAGGTTCAGAGGATCGTAATCTCCGGCAGCCTGCTGCGGTAATCGCCTCCGTCAAACTGGATAGCGAGGAACTCCCGGGTAGTCCCCGGGAGTATTTTTTGGCGGGAAACGTGATAAAAGAATGGTTTTTCACAGTCCGACCTGCCGTACTTCCGGCCTAATTGCCAGAATTCACAAGTAGCCATGTCCAAAAGAGTTGGGTTATCTTAGGGGGGAGGAGGCGATAAATTATGTTCAGGAAACTGGCAGGAATAATCATCGTTGCCACCCTTTGCATGTTTCTTTACCATCCCGGTGCAGAAGTTGCAGGAACATTCACCCCATCCAGCGTTGATAAGATCCAGGTGACATCCAACAACCTCAACCTGCGGACCGGGGCCGGTACCAATCATAAGATAATAACGACCCTTCATCGCGGGGATGTTATGGAAGTACTGGGCAAAATCAACGGCTGGTATGTCGTAAAACTTACCAATGATACGGTTGGCTGTGTCATCGACGACTATGTAAAACCGTATGTTGCGCAGAGACCCGCGGTTACCAATCCTGCTCCCAAACCAACACCGGCTCCCGGCAGTGGGTCGACTGTAAATGCCAGTGCAATGCAGGCCGAAATGTTGGGTTACATTAATGAGGCGCGCGCCCAGGCCGGTCTGCCATCACTAAAACTGGATGCAAAGCTGAGCGAAGGTGCCACTCTTAAATCGAAGGATATGGCGGCCAACAACTACTTCAGCCATCAGTCACCGACTTATGGAAGCCCGTTCGAAATGATGCGCAGTTTAGGAATCAGTTACAGGTATGCCGGTGAGAATATTGCCAAACACATGTCCGTCAAAAGCGCCCATCAGGGATTTATGAATTCCCCCGGCCACCGGGCCAACATTTTAAGCCGGAATTTCAATAAGGTTGGGCTTGGATTCGTCAAACAGGGGAATTACCTTTATGTGACCCAGTGGTTCACTGACTAAAGTGGACAATAATTACGGCGCCACTAGGATTATATCCTAATCGGCAGTCAACACCAGGATTTGAGAGACCGCGGATAGGTCCGGCAATCAAATCTCTAAGGAGCGGGTGATTGATTTCGCTCCGCTTCTTTTTTTGGGGCCGGTGACCGGAAGAGGAGGTAAAGGCTGTCGCCTGCATGGGAGACAAGAGTATAATAATGATTGCTCATGGGAGAAAATTGGAAAATGACTTATCGGCAGCCAGGATATTAGCGATTATTGGCACTCGCTGTTGGTCATAAGACTGGTGTTAACTGTATAATGGAGTAGTCAGGTTAATAATGGGGAGGGTTTCTCGTGCAGAATACCATTCGTATAGCCCTCGGTGTTTTAATATTGCTGGGACTTATCATGCTGCCTGCTTGCAGCCTGATGGCCGCGGAAGAAGCCGTGGTTATTGCCGCCGACGAGACCAGGGAAGGGTCAACATTCGTGGCTGGGGATAAAGTCAGGATCGAGGGAACGATCGACGGGGATCTTTATGTGGCGGGGGATACTGTAGTCATAAACGGATCCGTCAACGGCGATATCATTGGATTCGCGCGTATCCTAATGATTTCGGGGCCGGTTCAAGGTGATGTCCGGGCCGTGGCCCAGACGATTCGTTTTCAGGGGACGGTGTCCGGATCCGCTACTACCGGCAGCGAAATACTGCACCTGGAAAAACAGGCTGCTATGGGCGGGGACCTGGTAGCAGGGTGTTCATCTGCGAATCTTGATGGTTTAATAAATGGCAGTTTATTTGCGGCAGCAGGTGAGCTTTATCTCAGCGGCAGTGTCGCCCGCAGTGTTAACCTTAATGTCGGTACGCTGAATGTGGCTGATGGGGCGGCGGTTGGCGGAAACCTCACTTACGTCAGCAGTACCGAAGGTTATATCAGTCCAAATGCCCGGATTGACGGCAGACTGCTTTGGAAACCGGAGGCGGGAGAAGCAGTCAGCACAGCGGCTGACCAGGAATCGCCATGGTCGGCACGAGGTTTCCTCATAAGCTTGGCCGGGATACTGATCGTTTACTGGCTGGCGAAAAAGTTTCAGCCCCAGCTTTGGGATCGACTGGCACAGCCTGCTCACGGCCGGTTGGCGTCGGTTGCCGGAATTGGCCTGCTGCTGTTGATATCAACACCAATCCTGGCCATACTGGCGATGATCACTGTAGTCGGAATCCCTTTGAGCATTATAATTCTCATTCTTTATGGAATCCTGTTGTATGTCAGTAAGCTGGTGGCATCCATCTACCTGGCCGACCTGTTAAAGATAAAGTACAACCTGGAACAGCCATGGTTGTGGTTCGCCGTTTTAGTCGCTTTGATGCTGGCAGTTGATATCCCTTATATTGGCTGGATTGTATCAGTCGCCGTACTGGCCCTGGGATTGGGCTGCGGCTTCTACACCATCATGGGAAACGGCACCACCAAAACCGATACTCCCGATAACCCGGCCTGAATGGGGGAAACAGACCGAAGGGAAGTGCAGGGAAGAGTCTTCACCTGAGACTCATCTGCAGTGGAGGACGCCCGGGTCAAAGGACCCCAATCAGTATAGAGCTGAACTGTACCCGGAAAACAAGAATTCGGCAGTAGGTGATCAAGTATGAATGATACACAGCTAGAAATATCAAACACAAAAGGGATCTGCTTCCATGACCTGAATAAAACCCTGCAGACAGCTCATCAACTGGTCGTCTATCGGAGTTTGTTGCAGGATCAGGTGGTTAACAGTTATCTTAGTCTGCTGGAATCCCTTACCTCATATCCGCCGGTGGTATCTGAGATTAATAATGCTTACCATAGGTTTGTTCATAATCTGATTATGCAGGAAACCCCTGGGAAATGGCCGGATGCGTGGCAAAGGTATCTGGTAACCGCCATATTGGCTGACGAGAATCCTTTTTCACGACAGGCTGAGTATCTCCCCTTCCAGGAAATAAGCCCCAAGCTGATCGAGGCGGCCCGGCATGACTTGGCCTGCCTGCACCAACTATTTCAGACATCGTCCGAGTCCATACGCCGGGCGGCCATTGAGCGTATGGGGCGGGAGATGGGGGGAGGTCTGCTTTCGTGGGGAGATATGAGTTCCCGGCAGGATTCGCCGGTAGATTCAGTGGTACTTTTCAACTCCGGCTCCTGGAAAGATGATATCGAGGAGGTAGCTGCATACTATCATGCCCACGGCACCGGAATCTTTCAGCGTTTTCAAGCTTTTCGCTGGGACAAACACGGGGACGCAGGTTGCCTCATGGGTATCAGCCGGCCTGACGCGGTCAACCCCGGAGATCTTATCGGCCTGCAGCGGCAGCAGGCGGCGCTGGATACCAATACCCAGTATTTTCTGGCCGGTTTACCGGCCAACCATGTTTTGCTTTATGGTCCCCGCGGCACGGGCAAAACCACTATGGTTAAATCACTGCTGACTGCCTATTATGACCGGGGTCTGCGCATCATTGAACTGCCCAAGCAGCATCTGAATGACCTGCCCGCCATATTTAATTTGGTTGGCAACCGGGCGCTGCGCTTTATAATCTTTGTCGATGATCTCTCCTTTGAGGATTACGAGGTGGATTACAAGGTATTGAAGACTGTTCTGGAGGGTGGTATCGAGAGGCGTCCCGATAATGTCCTCATATATGCCACGTCCAACCGGCGACACATTGTCAAAGAGATGTTCAGCGACCGCGAAGCCGATGAATTGCACGGGGGTGACACCGTTCAGGAAAAGCTTTCTCTGGCCGACCGCTTTGGTATGACTATTACCTTCCCTTATCCCAACCAGCAATCCTACCTGGAAATCGTCAGGGGCCTGGCTGCACGCTGCCATATTGACCTTGGCGACGATGAACTGGTAAAACAGGCTTTGCAGTGGGAGAAGAACCATTCGGGTCCATCCGGACGCACCGCTCGACAGTTTGCTGACCACCTGGTGGCCGAGGCTGGGTTGAAACGGAGAAAACAGAAATGAATACTCTGCTGATTACTTTTCCACCGGCGTTGTACTGGTTTTGGCAGCTTCATTGCCCAGGATAGCCACCACCAGTTTGTCATCCACCACCTGACTCCTTATGCCGATGGGCTGCAATCGGTTGTTCATGATTTTAAGATCCATTGAACCGTAAAGCACGGCCGCGTCCTGACCATGCGGAACGTACTTGACATCGATTGAATGGGGATGTCGTTCAATGATCGGCAATCCTGCCAACATTGAGGCATTATAGAGTGTCGAGGCTACCTGACAGATTCCTCCCCCGATGTCATTCACCATCTGCTTTTTTACGATCACCGGAGCCAGGGTAAATCCGTTGTCTTTATTTCTCTCACCAACTTGATTGTTGAAGGAGAATATCTCGCCAGGTTGTATAATGGCGCCATCGATAAGTTCGGCCGCTCGTTGAATGTTAATGGATCGGTTTTGGTTGCTGTTCAGCTCGGTAACAAAGGACGACAAGACCGTATCAAACATATGCAGGTTTTCAGCACCAACCTGCACCTGGTAACTCCTCTTTACAATACTGATCGGATCATTATTATTGGATTGGATGGTGTCCAGGATCAGGTTCAGCGTTGTTTCGTAATCTATCTCTTCACCTGTTTGGGCCATGGTGATGACTATCTCGCTATCTTTGTACTCCAGTATGGCTTCCTGGGCGGGTGAACAGGTTGCGTCATTTATGGATTGCAAGAATTCCTGGAGCTTATCATGATCCCAGGACAGCACCATGGGCATATCAATCGGTTGGGCTTGCAGCTTCAACAGGTTGACGACTTTATCCATTCCTTTTTGGTTTTCAAGTAAGGCGGTAACCTGGTCAATAGTCTTCTCATAGTCATACCTGAATTTATAGTCTCTGGTGGACAGCGGCCATTCTTTTTCACCGTCGGTAAGGATAACCTCTTTAATAATCGGCGCATTGCGTTTAATGGTCTTAAGGTATGATACCGCACTCTTCGGTTCAAATCCGCTGATGTCTCTGCCGTCGATGGTAACCCCGTATGGTATCCCAAGGGCGCTGCCGGGCGTGATCCAGACAACGCCGAGAACAATATTTAGAACCAGCTGCAAGGTAATAATGATTGGCAGAAATGTTGTTCTGTACTTCATATCACCGACCACCATCATTAGACGTTAATCTCAAACATGAAGTAAGAGTTCTTTCAGCGTTACACTTGCCGCAGCTTTATCAAGGATCTCCTTGGTTATCTTCTCTCCGCTCTTAATAATAAGATTTCCGCTGTTATCATAAATGTCTTCCTTGACCGTCCGGCCCAGCAGATATTCGCGTTGTTTTTGTTCATAGAGCTTTACAGCTTTAGGCTTATCGTCAGCCTGGTCGTCTGTTGCCGGAGCATCAAGTTCGGGTTCAGCTTCGCTGCCGCTGGCTTCCTCCTCGGTGAATGGAGGGAGGTCGTCGGGAACCTCCAAGGCAAGTTCCTGCTCCAGTTCCTCCATCGTGTTCAAGAGGTTGTCCTCAGTTTTTTCATCAACAATTAATGCATCTCTGCCAAAAGTCAATGCGTATTTAACCGGTATGATCCCTTTAACAGTGATGTTATCCGCAAGCTCGCAGCCGGTAACCTGGCCGTTATTCTCATCTATATAGATTTCGCTGACTCTTCCAATATGCTTGCCCTTTTTCGTCAGCACCTTGCTGCCGATAAGGGTGACTCCGCTATCAACCAGGTTAACAGCCTCCGGATCTTCATTTAACTTTCTAATGAGACTTTCGGATTCGATGATGACTGCATCTTCCCCAATTCCTTCAGTCAGGTTAAAGGGAATAACGTATGAACCAAAATACCAATTGGGAACATCAATTACCAGGTATTGGACCGATTTTTCTTGAGCATTGATCAGCAGTTCACTTACTTTACCAATCTCGCGACCGCTGGCGATCTCAAATACAGCCAATCCCTTAATATCAATACTTCGCATCAAATATCCCTCCATAGGAATTATTTTTTGTTGTTATCACAATCCCGCTCGCAGGGTTCCGAGTTATTTCTGATCTCCCTCAGCAAGATTTTACAACGGCTGTTAAGGGACAGACATACGGGGTTGGCGCTGCTCTCCAGGGGTTAATTATGACACCAATTTGGCGAACAACACCTCCACATCGTCAAGAATAAGGTCTACTATCTCTTCCGGTGGATCTTGCTCCAGGATTGTTTCCAAAATCGTCAGGGTGCCGTGATAATCGCCTCGGGCTCTTGCTTCAAAAGCCAGATCAATTAAGTGTTCAATGTCGTATACTGCCTGGGCCACAGCTTCTTCAATCATACGGTCTTCTGAATCGTCGGTTAACGGTTCAACCCCGGTATCCTCCGGCGGTGGAGCCTCGGCTGCCGGGATATCGTCGGGCGGAGCGGTTTCCGGAGCGCCTGCTTCTTCCGCCGTATGTATATCAGCCCCGGCATCCTCCGGCGGTGGAGCCTCGGTTGCCGGGATATCGCCGGGCAAAGCGGTTTCCGGAGCGCCTGCTTCTTCCGCCGTATGTATATCAGCCCCGGCATCCTCCGGCGGTGGAGCCTCGGTTGCCGGGATATCGCCGGGCAAAGCGGTTTCCGGAACATCTGCTTCTTCCGCCGTATGTATATCAGCCCCGGTATCCTGCGGCGGTGGAGCCCCGTCTGCCGGGATATCGTCGGGCAGAGGGCTCTCCGGTTCGCCTGCTGGTTCTTCAGGTTCTTCCGTTTGTACGGTTTCCAGCACCGTCCTGTGTTCGTCAACTTGTTTAACGTCACCCGGGATCTGTGCAGCGCCAATCAGGACCGGCAATTCGCCCTTGTCTGAAGAAACCCCTTCCGCTATCGCTTCTATTTCAGCAGTTGGCAGTTCTGGTTGAACAACTGATTCCTCGCCTGCAGGAAGTTCTGTTTTACTGATTGAACCCTGTTCATTATCTGCTGCAGCCTCGACATATGTACGGTTCATGGCGGATTTGTACTGGTCGTAGGTGAAAAAAGATATAAAACCTATTACCAGAGCATAGAACAGGATTGTCACGCTAAGGGTAGACCTGGCTAACAGATACGGAAGGAGTGCCGCTAAAACATAGGCGCATATTGTGG
>LFRU01000002.1 GCA_001512495.1 Syntrophothermus sp. DTU052
TTTCTGATTCTCTAACTTACCTACCCCGGCTGCCTCCCGGAACATGAGCATTATGTAAACTTCAGTTCGGGCTCCTACTACATCTGTGTGGAGGTTTACACAAAATCTGAAGCGGTCTTTCATTTTGGGTACGGATGCGATTACACCGTTTCCACGAGATCCCCTTTAGTTATTCTCCCGCCTTTAGAACCCTTCAAAACAATCCTTCGCTTGGCTGCAGGCTCACTCCCAAGGGTTTTGGTCACTATACTGGGATGGTCCTCTTTGCCAACCTTCGTTACCTCCAAGACGACATCCTGACCCAGCCTGATCCTGCTACCAGCTGTTAATTGGAACAGTCCATGCCCTCATTCACATGTTTAAAGCCCAGCATTATGCCTGGGCTTTTGTCGTTTCTGGGTACTTTTTGATGGAATATCTGCAATTATAATATAATTAAGAAACAGACCCATTCGAGAATTTCGGTCAACAATTCTAAGGGGAAGAAAGGAGATGTGAACGCAAACCCTTTCGTTGCCGGCAGCGGCTTCGCCCGGCTGCAGAGTCGAAAAACAGCACGTTATGCCAGGAGACACTTACATATTAGCCAACAGGAGTTAACACGCATGAATAAACACATAATAAGGTTTTTATTGATGGTGACTATGCTGCTGACCATGCTGCCGGCAATGGCTTCAGCTGCAGACGGCGATACATTTGGCGAAGGTGACTTTACCTATAAGGTACTGTCTGAGTCAGATGCCACCGTGGAGGTTAAAATCAATGATTCATCAATTTCCGGCGATATTGAAATTCCTTCTACGGTAACACATAATGACAAAACTTATAATGTCACAGCGATCAGTAAAGAAGGCTTTCGGGGCTGCTCAAATCTTACCAGCATCACCATACCTGACAGTGTTACCTCTATCGGCAACTCTGCCTTTCAGACCTGCCAAGGCCTTACCAGCGTAAGATTTCTAAGAAACACACAATAGGAGAAAATGCTTTCCTAAACTGCCTTTACCTTACTACTGTCTATGTTCCCGCTGCTTGGACCGATGGGGATTCGGTTACACTACCAGGTAAAGGTGAATTCACCACCGGAGCAGAAACAATGGCACTGGTGAGGGAAGTTGCCTTCCTCGGCCTGACTGCCAACGGTGTATCAAAAACAACGACTACGACCGAGCTGACCCTAACCTTTGACAGCGCTTTTACGAGTCTTACAGCTGATAACATTACCTTAACCGGCGCAGACAAAGGCTCTTTAAGCCCCACAGAAACACCCGGCATACATACTGGCTATTTCCGACATTAAGGTAGCCGACAGCGCCAGTGTAACCGTTGAGGTTGCTAAAACAGGTTTTGCTTTTACCCCGTCCAGCAAAACGGTGGCGGTGTATGTATACGATACTACTCCCCCAACAGGCTATAGTGTAAATATTGACCAGGAAGCCATAAACAACGACAACAAGGCAGCGATGTCCTTCACTTTCGCAGGCGCGGAGGTTGGAGCAACCTACAACTATACGGTGACAAGCACCGGAGGTGGAAGTGTAACCGGAAGCGGTACTATAGAAACTGTCGACCAGCAGATAGGAGATATAGATGTAAGCGGACTGGGAGACGGAACGCTTATCCTGATTGTTACCTTGATCGATTTGTCTGGAAATTCCGGAGCTATAGTGACAGATACGGTAAGTAAAAATACTGCTGCGCCTATGGACGCGGCAGTCCCAGTGATCATAAGTGACTTAAGCACCACCCAGGTGGAATATAACCAGAATGCGGCAGCAGCACCCCTGGATGCCACCGCAACAGTAACCGATGGCGGCACCATAACCTATCAATGGTACAGCAACACCACCAACAGCACCGTGGGGGCAACAGCCCTGGGAGTAACCACTCCTGCCTATACCCCGTCAACGGCCACAGTTGGAACCACTTATTATTACTGTGTAGTTACCAATACCAACAATGCTGCAACTGGTGCTAAAGCTGCCCAGACCATCAGTCCCATTACCGGTATTAAGGTCAATTCAGCCAGCGGCGGAAGTAATGGAGGCTCAGGCAGCAGCGGTGGTGGAGGAAGCAGAGGATCCAGCTCCAGCAGCACCGTATCCAATACACCGGTTATCACCGTATCCGAGGTAAAGAGTGAGCTTTTCAGCAATCCAGAAGATGTAAAGGTAGAAGCTGATGTAACAAGTGCCTTTGGCCAGTCCGTAACTGTGAAAATTACCGATGCTGCTGCTTCCCAAGACGAAATATTCTCCCTGGCAGGTGCCAGTGATAAGGTATATCCCTTTGACATCAGCCTGTATTCCAAAGATACTGGCGAAAGAGTCCAGCCCAAAGATGGTTACAGTGTCAAGATAACCCTGCCGGTACCGGAGGAACTGCTGAATGACCGGGAAAAGATCAAAGTAGTTTACGGCAAGGACGGCAAGTTGGAAACATTGAAGTCAGAGCTTATCGAAAAATGGGGCAAATGGTATATCACCTTTGAGGCAATCCATTTCAGCCCTTATGCTTTAATCGTAAGCGCGGAGGAACCAGCCCAACCCGAAACAGACTCCTGGATCAATCCTTTCAGCGATGTAAAGACAAGCGACTGGTATTATTTCGCCGTGCAGTATGCCGTCGAAAAGGGTTTGAAGTTATCCAAATTGCAGACAAACACTACGTTAAATTCCAGTCCTTTTGCGCTTTCAACTGTAGATATCTTCACTGTGCTTTCATTGCGGTCAAACATTCTTTTACTCTCGAAATTCTCCGAAAGCCAATAGTAAGGAATTCCTTGTTTTTTAAAGGTATTGATGAGGATCTTAACATACGGGATAGACATCTGCTTTACCCGGTAAAACACTGCAATCTGTGAATAATCAATGTTTTCTATATAATGAAGTCGTTTGATTTCACTTGCTATCGACCGGGCCTCGTCATGAAAGCTGCTTGTCTTTTTTACAAAAGGGGCTGGACCTTTTCGACGGGTAGACTGGGGAGGAATAATCTCCACAATCCCTTCACTACGCTCCGAACGTTTTGTCGGATTAAAGTGTTCATACATATCCCAAGCAAACTGTACAATCTGTTCTGTATTACGGTAATTGATGGTCAAAATCCGCGACCGACCGCGAAAAGAAAGTCCCAGTTCCTGGCTATATGATTTGCGGCGGTAAATCTCCTGGGCACGGTCCTCGACCAAGAGCAGTGAGCCGGTTTCTGATTTGAGAGTTGATAAGACTAAGCGCAGCCATGATGATTCCAAATCCTGGCCCTCATCAATCAGTATTGCATCGTACAGGGGACCACTGAGTTTCCCCTGCTCTATCCCCTGGCAAACTCGTAGTATTTCTTCATCGGGTATTTCGTTTGCCGCTTTCTTTATACCCCAGTGTTTGGCAACCCAGAAATGAAAGTTGCATACCTCAATCGTGCTGTTGTTATCAGCCTCAATTTCCAGATTATCGATTACATGCTGGATATAACGAGATAAGGTCACATTATAACAGAGAACGAGAATTCTCCAGCCGGGGTTAGTTTTTGCCAAGTATTTTGCCCGGCAGGACAGGATCAGGGTTTTTCCACTACCGGCGACACCACGTAAAAGACGGTGCCCTTCGCCCAGGGCTTTGGCGAGGTTTTCTTGATGCAGATCCATTACCTTCATGTCCCTTAGAGACAGTAGCACTTTTTCTTCATACTGCGGCATGGATTCTGCAACTTGATACTCTGTTTTATTCGCGGCAATACGGATTTCGGGAAACAACAGAAACCGGATATG
>LFRU01000042.1:0-835 GCA_001512495.1 Syntrophothermus sp. DTU052
CCGGGTATGTTTGAACAACCGGAAGATATTGTTAATCATTCTGAAGAATAATAAATAATGGGTACCATATTTTACCTGTTGTTATAGTACTAAAGTATACCTTTTTGGTGTTTGAAGGGATAGTTCAATACTAGACCTCAGACCGTAGTATTGAGCAGCCGCCGATATTATTATGGTACTAGTATAAATACCTGATCGCGATTACCGCGATAAAATGGAGGTAAAATTGTGAAACTGAAAAAACTTCAATGCCTGTTATATACACTGGTTTTCTGCCTGGCCGTATGCTGCAATGCCCTTGCAGCCGACGGCACTAAAGACCTGATAGCATGGAGCAGTAACCCGGCTCCCGTATCCAGCGATCCCGCCGGCACTTTGGATTATCTGGAGCCGGGTAATCCCAATGAGCGTCTTGATGTGGCTATGCTGGACTGCGAACTGGTAGATGATCATAACCTTAAAGTTACCATTGGTCCCAACCCGGATAAAAAAGGAGGCGCCTATCCGGGTTATCAGGCAAGTGTAACTGCAACCATTGTAAATACCACCAGTGATCAGGTCCAAATAACCGGAGTTGAGATTAGTGAGATACCGGATGCGATTTCCGTTAGTATAACCGACCCCAACGACAATGATCTGAACCTGGTTGGTAAGGTGCTCGGTGCGAACGATCGCTTACAGGTCAAGGTAACTACCAAGGTTACAGAAGCAGCGCAACAGAATGCAAAATATGAGTTCACAATACGCATTGACGCCAGACAGGAAGTATCTGATGAATACACTCCGCCCGGTGGAGGCGGCGTAGGCGGAGGAGGCGGTCTCCCCAATGAACCGG
>LFRU01000042.1:955-5774 GCA_001512495.1 Syntrophothermus sp. DTU052
CGACATTCGGTTAAATGGAAAAGAATAGCCAATATAATACTCGTAACGGCAGCAGTGGTTGCTCTGTACCCACTGCTGACCGATTTCTATGCCTGGTATCAGCAGTCACAGATGAGCCGTCAGTATCATGTGGCCATCAACACTGATAACAGTGTGGCTGCTGCTCCCGGTGGGGACGAATCGCCCGCCATCGATCCGGAACTGGTCTGGGCCATGCTGGAGATACCGGATATCGATGTTGAATCACCGGTCGTGAAGGGAACCAGTCAGGAGTTGCTGGCCAAGGCTCCCGGTTGGTACACGGAAACCGCCCTCCCGGGTGAGGGTAACACCGCCATCGCCGGTCACCGCACCATGTATGGCGCAACCTTCCGAAATCTGGCCAAACTGAAACCCGGCTCCACGATTACGCTCATCTACGACCAGCGCACTTACCGTTACCGAGTACAGGAGGTCGCGTTGATTTCCAGCAATGACTGGAGCGTTATTAGGGATGTCGGTTATCCGGCGCTCACCCTTACCACCTGCACCGGCAACGACGAGAAGCGCCTGGCGGTGAGGGCCCGAATGGTACCGGAAGAATGATTCCGGGTTAATAGAGGGTTACCAACGAGGCGGTATGGGTTTTGGCAAAAACCGCTTTGGAGGGTGCCAGGAACCTGGTTGAAGGTGCGGGGACAAAGGTGTTGCCCTTCGTATATCCTGCGTCCCAGCAGGTATCGACCGCCACCCACTGTCCGTTGACCTGCACCTCGTTCCAGGCATGGTTCACACGGGGAACACTATCTGATAGGCTGGCTGGTCCGTTTATAATCCTGGAAGGCAATCCGGCGGCCCGGCAGAGGGCGGCGGTTAAAATCGCATAGTGGCTGCAGACCCCATCTCTTTTTTGCAGTATGTAACTGGCCTTTTCCAGGTTTTCACGGCCGCTTTCATGATAGCTGCAGTCGTAGCTGATATTTGCGGTAACCCAGTCATGAATGTTGCGGAGTTTTTCCATATCGCTCAGCCCGCTCGGGGCCAGGGTTGCAGCAAGTTTCTTAATTGCGGGGTTATCGCTGTCCACATAATAGGAGGACGCAGTATTCCGTTTGTCCTGTTGTTCTGTATTTTCTACCACAAAGCGGATACTGCCGTCGAATTTCTGGGGGTGTGGTCCTGCCCATATCGTATATAATCCTTTTCCATAGCGGAGGTTGATGTCAAGGGCAAAAGTTCCATTAACAACATCTGCCTGGTAGCCGCTCAACTCTTGCTTAGGGCCGCGCACTGCAAAATAAACGGTACCCAGTTTGGTGGTTCCGCTTATGGAAAGAACTCCATTACATTGGACCGAATTGGTGGCGGGTGAAGTAATACTGATCTCACTGTTGCTGAAGGAGACCCGGTAACCGGCAGCCCATGCGTCTGCAGTACCGATTCCGGCAATCAATGTTAATGTAAGAGCAAACACAAGTATTCTTCTCAGGCTCTTCATAAGGTAACTTCTCCCCAACTGTACTTTGGCGGCTGTCAATGCCGGCAAAATAAAAAGACCTGCACACCAGCGCAGGTCATGTTTACAAAATAACGATCAGTTACTGACCGGCAACTGGCTGGCATAGCGGTTGACCCGCTTTAGCCCCTGTAGCTTTGCGTCACCACTTTTCAGTGGTTTTGCCCTTGGTCTATTAAGTTGTAGGTCCCAAATTTTGCAACAATTTAGGACCATCTATCAATTAATATATAACAAGAAAATTAATCCAACAAGCAGTTTTTTTGCGATTGTGGTTAATTTTTTTCGACAATTTATTTTACGAGGTCATTTATGGGAGGTTTATGGGTGGGTCCTTGGCTGCAGGTTCGTTCATTACGGATACCGGTTATTCTGCTGGCAGCGGTTTTATCCCTGCTGTGGTTGACCCCGCCACCCCTGTGGGCAGCCGGCGCCGGTTCCAACATAACTGCGGTGCACAGCAAATCACTGCCTTATGATCAGTGGTATCAGACCGATAGGGCGCACATGGCGGTGCTCCTTAAAAAATATAAGGGTAACAGCCGTGCCCTGACCAAGCACCTGGTCAAGGAATGGTATGAGATAAGCGCAGAACTTGGTAAAGCACTGGGCGAGTGTTATCGTGAACCGGTAAGGCAGTACCTGGTATATGATGCCCCTACCAGCAGCAAGATCCATGTCCTGAGCCTGGCCCGGTATTATCGGGAGAAGGTACTCTCCGATTTGTTGGCCGGAACCTACCCCACCCGCCAGTACCCTGACCTCTGGAGCAACAACCCGGCGGGAATCCCATCATCTGTCTCCAACGGGTTCTCTCCGGCTTCCCGACCGCCGGACTTTGGGGTTAAGGATGTGGCAGCGGTGGTAAACGATTTCGATCTGCCCCCTGCAGCTCTGCGGGGCCTGTCATTCTTCATACTTCCTTTTAACCTTACCGGTTATGCGGCGACCTCCCACACCAGGTACCTGCCCGGTGTTGAGGAGTCGATTTACCTGTCGGCGAGCATCAATAAGGAATCCCCGCCCCTGGCGGTTACAATTGCCCACGAGTTAGGCCACTATATCCATTACCAGTATAACGGCTCCTATGAACAGGACCCGGTAAAATGGGGGTCCTTTATGAACCTGATTGGAGAGGATGAATTTCGAGGTTCGTCCGCCCCATTCCGCGACAATACGGAAGAACAGTTCGCCGAATACTTCCGAATGGTCTACGGTTCGGCTGCGGGCAGGAGCATGAGATTCAGAACCTCAGCCCCCAACCCGCTCTACCGACCTGACCTGTTTGACGGTTTTAAGAGGATTGTTGACGGCCTGGTCAGCCAATCCCTTCCCAGTTACTATGATGTCAACAACATGTGGATCTCCGGTGTTGACGACCGAGGACAGCAGTTTTCATTACCGGTCGGGGTTAGGTCTGAGCTGATCAATACCATTGTAACCACCTCTCCCCAACTCCGTTTCTCGTCATCGGTAATACTAAACCCCGAAGACCCGTTCAATCCCCTGGTAACCTGTTTCCGCTTCGATCCCAAGGCGGTACTGGTCGACTACTCGACTCCCAAAGTAAAACAAGATTACATCAACTGCAGCATCAAGCTTCCCAAACCGGGTATTTACACCCTTTTTGTGGGGGAGACCGATGGTTCCAGGAACATACTAAATTCCATGTCGTTCAAAATAATCTATACCGGAAACATTTAACAGGCATTGGTCATATTCAATCATTTGGGCTTGTCATAGTTGGCTTTCCGGCTCTTGCCCTTCATCATTATTCTCCATCTTCACTCATCTCCTTATCCCTTGAATTCGTTAACTGACCGGGTAAATAGTTCTAGTATGCGCTCCGGTAGGGCGGGCACAATAAGACTACTTTAGAGAAAAGGAGGTGAAATCGATGGGTTCTGGACAGAAACGTAACCGGGTGCTTGTTCCTGAAGCCCAAAAAGCATTGTACGATTTCAAACACGAGATCGCTCGCGAGCTTGGAGTGGCTCAGAACGTGCAGGGAGACTACTGGGGCAACGTGAGTTCCCGAGAAAACGGCGCGGTTGGCGGCAACATGGTCCGCAAGATGATCGCCTTTGCCGAGAGCCAATTGGCCAGCAACGCTCAAGCCATTACCAACCAGCCCCTGACGGGCAATACCAACGCCAGAAATCCTGCCGGAAACCAGCCTATGAGCTAAGCTCCCGGCGATAATACCGCTGTATTCATGGCATAATTAATAAACGGAACAAGCGGACTAGCACCTAGTCCGCTTTTCATTTTGAACCATCACCAGTTCCCGGAACCAATTCCGATCTTTTTCTTGACCTTCCCAATGTTTTGGCCCTATAATAGTTCGTATTCTAACAGTTCTTATTCTAACCTTGAGGTGCCTATGGACTCGAGAATATCTCATGAAATCCACGAGCTGATGTTCGGTTTTGTCAGCCTTTTTCACCAAAAGCTGATTCCCAGGTTTCGCCGCCATGATGACGAGCTGCCCGGCTTGAAAAAGAATCACTTTAAGATACTGGGCCAGTTGTTTCACCATAATTCCTTAACCCTGACCGAGATCGGCCGGATGCTGGATCTGGAGAAAGGAAGCGTAACTTCTCTTGTTGACCACCTGGCGGAAAAAGGGTTGGTTGCGCGACAGCATGTACCCGGAGACCGGCGCAAGTCCCTGGTACTGCTCACCGAGGCTGGAAGTGCGGCCGTGAGAAACATAATCGATAAGCAGGTCCGCGAAATAGAGCTTTTGATGGACGATATCAATAAAGAGGAGATCCGGGAGTTTGTCGAGTGCTTGAGATTCTGCACCACCATGATGAAAAAACTGTAGGAGTTGTTCATACTGAGAGACAACAGTGCTTTATTAACTGAAAACACCGGCAAACTCCTCTGGCAGTTTTCATGGCCGGCTATCGTTGGGATGGTCTGCAATGCCCTTTACAATATTGTGGACCGGATATTCGTTGGTCGCGGTGTGGGCAGCCTGGCCATTGCCGCCACTACCGTCGCTTTTCCCATCATGGTCATCTCCATGGCCCTTTCCATGCTGATTGGGATCGGCGCTACGGCTTTGATTTCTATCCGGCTGGGGGAACAGAAACGAGAGGAAGCGGAGATCGTAGCTGCCAACGGCGCCGCTCTGCTTATTCTCCTGCCTTTAATTTCTGTGCTGGTATACTTTGCCTTTCCTGATCAGATTCTGAGGTTTTTCGGAGCCAGTTCCGAGGTACTGCCTTTAGCCCGTGATTTCATGGACATCGTGATGCTGGGCTCCGCTATCGGCAGCCTGGGCATAGGTATGAACAATTTCATCAGAGCGGAAGG
>LFRU01000037.1 GCA_001512495.1 Syntrophothermus sp. DTU052
CCGGAATCCTCCAACAGGTAATCAATATTTAGCTCTTCAAGTTGCGCGGTAATCGCGGCCGCATCTTCTATCGCCAGTCCAGTAAAGAGCGGTTCATAATCGCTCCTGAAAATGGAAGCTGAGGAAACAATAACTGCGGTGATGACGAATAATAAGGCCCCACTAAGCAATACTTTTTGATTTAAGCTGAGTCCAGTCCAGAACTCTTTTATCCTGGCTGACCACTGCCCAATAATCACCCGAAAATTCTCCATGCTGAAAATACTCCACTAAGTTTTACATCTGGATCCTCATGAGCTCCTGATAGGCTTCTACGATCTTGTTTCTGACTTCAATGGTAAGACTAAGAGCCAGCGAAGCCTTTTCATAGGCAATCATGACCTGGTGTATCTGGGAAGCATCTCCTACGGCCATGTCAATGGCTGCAGAACGCGCCTGTTCTTCCAGGAAGCCCACCTGGTTTAAGGCATCTTTCAAATAGCCGGAAAAGGATATTTCTGATTGCCGGCCCGTCTCCTGCGGGCCAATTCTGAACAAGTTTACATGAGGAATCTCGTTAATTCTCAAAAATAACCCTCCTTATCAACCTCCGGTGGCGTTCAGGGTAACTATCTTCCGATTTCTATGGCTTTGGCCGCCATATGCTTTATGGAATTCAGAGCCGTTATGTTGGCTTCATAGGAACGAGTAGCTGATATCATGTCGGTCATCTCAGCGACGACATTGACATTAGGATAGGATACATACCCCTCGGGATCTGCATCGGGATGCGAAGGATCATAGACCTGACGTAGTGGTGAATTGTCGGTTACAATCTGTTTAACGCGAACCCCGGATAACCCTGTAAGTTCATTCTCCAGGAGTCGCTTAAAATCACTTGTATGGGAACGCGCTTCAAAGACCACAATCTGACGCCGATAGGGTCCACCGTCCTGTGCTCTGGTAGTTGTGGCATTGGCAAGGTTGTTTGCTATAACATCCATTCTCAAGCGCTGGGCGGTCAGACCTGAGGCACAAATATCCAACCCACTGTTAAGCAGACCCATGTTATACCCTCCCCTGTATGACTTTTCGCAGTAAATTGAATTCATCGTTAATACACCTGGAAATGGCATCATAATATATCTCATTGCTGGTCAACTTGGCTATTTCACGATCTATATCCACATTGTTTCCATCATTGCGAACCTGCGTGTTTTGCCGGCTGATTACAAA
Organism: Syntrophothermus sp. DTU052; assembly: GCA_001512495.1. Lineage (GTDB taxonomy): Bacteria > Bacillota > Syntrophomonadia > Syntrophomonadales > DTU052 > DTU052. The sequence continues at coordinate 1,216 of LFRU01000037.1, forward strand.
TTCCTTCATGGTAGAAGCGTTATTAATCTGAAGATGCCGTTGGTGAGTAGTCCGAAGCCTGATAACCTTCCCGGGGTTTTTTAATGCGCCCCTGAGCTGTTCCGCAAACGATACTTCGATGCTCTTGTAGCCAGGCGTGTCTACATTGGCTATATTGGCGGCAATCGCCTTTTGTCTTAAAGCCGAACCGTCCAGAGCCTTTTCCATTCCCTGAATAATGGGATTGCTTATTATGTCGAGCATTGAACCCCCTCCCAGACTATAGTCCTGGTTATTCTATACAATTCAAAAAAGTCCTGCTAAAATATGCCGAATTTTTTGGCCATGATTGGATATTCGATGCCATTATCAAAAGTCCTGCTAAAAAATACCGATTTCGATGGACATTATTGGTTATTCAGCGTAATAAGCCAAAATTCCTGTCAATAAAAACAAGAAAGAAGAAGAAGAAGAACTTCCTTGAAAAAAGTTCCTCTTCTTCAGGCCAACCTATATTTTTATTCCCGGCATTAATGAGGGTTGTACTTACTTTTTCTGGAGTTCCTCGAAAAGGTATTCATTAAGAACTTTGATGTAGGTTCCCTTCATGCCCAGTGAACGGGATTCAATAACACCTGCACTCTCAAACTTTCGCAGGGCGCTGACAATAACGGATCTGGTTATACCTACCTTATCAGCAATTCGACTGGCTACGACAAACCCTTCATTTCCATCCAACTCCGCCATGATGTGCTCAATAGCCTCACGTTCCGAGTACGACAGGGTAGCGACCGCCACTTGCACCGCAGCCTTGCTCCGCGCCTCTTCCTCAATCCGCTCGGCACGAATCCTCATTATCTCATTGGCCACCACCGTTGCCCCGTATTCCGCCAAAATAATATCCTCTTCACTGAAAGTTCCATCATTTTTAACCAGCAAAAAGGTACCCATTCTTCCGGCACCACCGTAAATTGGAACTACCGCAGCCATCCTGTCACCATGCGGGCAAGTTACATTGTCGGCTTTGAATATGCAGGTCCCAGCAGGTAAAGGTATATTGACTTCTGTTTCCTGTACATCAAGGAAACGCTGGTTGAAAGTACCGGGAAATCTCTCCGAGAACTTGGTTATGGCATCTATGTCTACACACTCCTGACCGGGCTGGAATGCCCATCCTCGCAGCATGCCGCGGCGGCCGAGAATGTATACACTGCACTCCAAGTTGTCAGCCATCATTTGGGCAGCGCCTTCAAAATCCGGCCTCTTGGGATGGACTGGTATCTGCCGCACCATTTTATTCAGCTCTCTCGATTTTTCTAGTAGACTCTTACTCATTTCCTTTACCCCCTATAAAATGTAACGACTTATTTCGTCATCTTCGACAATTCCGGACAACTTGGAAACCACGTATTCCTTGCTGATTTCAAATCTGGTCCCCGAGCGCTCAGGAGCGTCAAAGAGCAGGTCTTCCATGACCTTTTCCAATATCGTGTGCAGCCTTCTCGCCCCAATGTTTTCCATGCGGTTGTTAACTTCATAGGCAACCTCTGCAATGTAACCAATCGCTTCGGGTGAAAACTCGACCCTGACATCCTCTGTGGATAATAATGCTACGTATTGTTTGATCAATGAATTGTCGGGTTCAGTTAAAATCCTTTCGAAATCATCTTTGGTCAAACTATCCAGTTCTACACGAATAGGAAATCTTCCCTGCAATTCCGGTATCAAATCTGAAGGCTTACTCGTATGAAAGGCCCCGGCTGCAATAAATAGTATATGGTCAGTTTTCACCGGTCCGTATTTGGTCATTACGGTTGAACCTTCAACAATTGGCAGGATGTCTCTTTGTACCCCGCCCCGGGAAACATCAGGACCATAAGAACTCTCTTTTCCGGCAATTTTGTCAATCTCATCAAGAAAAATGATACCATCATTCTCGGCTTTAGTCATGGCCTCCCTGGTAACCTCATCCATGTCGATAAGTTTTTGGGCCTCTTCAGCCGCCAGGTACTGCCGCGCTTCAGCTACCGTCATCTTCCGCTTCTTTTTGTTCTTCGGCATCATGCCGCCAAATAAATCCTGCAGGTTGATCCCCATTTCCTCAACCCCGGAACCGGATACGATTTCCAGGAATGACATGGGTTTCTCCACCACATCTATCTCTACGATCCGATCCTCAAGCTCCCAACGCTTTAGTTTCTGGGCTACAATCAAACGCTCTTCTTCGGCCTCTTTCAGCCGTTCATTATCCAGGTCGTTATCATTATTTTCTTCACTTGGTCCCCAGAGTATATCCAGGGGACTCCGGCTTAAGCGACCTTTTTTCCGCGGAGATGGAACCAGGTAATTAAGCAGTCTCTCTTCGGCCATTTTCTCAGCTTTTTCCTGAACCGCTGCCATTTTCGCCTGCTTTACCATGCGTATGGAGGTCTCGACCAACTCCCGAACCATAGAGTCAACATCACGGCCAATATATCCGATTTCAGTAAATTTTGTAGCTTCTACCTTAATAAACGGCGCCTGGACCAACCGGGCCAGTCTTCTGGCTATTTCCGTCTTACCAACACCTGTTGGTCCAATCATTATTATGTTTTTGGGGTAAATCTCTTCCCCCAAATAATCAGGAAGTTGTCGGCGGCGGTACCTGTTGCGCAAAGCAATCGCAACTGCTCGCTTGGCTTTGCTTTGTCCAATTATATAACGATCCAGTTCCCCTACTATCTGTCGGGGGGTTAAGTTATTCACATAACGCCTCCTATTCTCTGATTTCCTCCACCGTAAGGTTATGGTTGGTAAATACGCAAATGTCAGCCGCGATCTTTAATGATTCAACCGCAATTTCGCGTGCATCGAGCTCGGAATGCCTCATTAATGCACGGGCTGCTGCCAGCGCGTAGGCCCCTCCCGAACCGATGGCCAGCACATTGTCATCCGGGCCAATAACCTCGCCGCTGCCGGAGACCAAAAACATTTCGTCCTTGTTCATAACCACCAGCAGCGCTTCCAGACGACGCAGTATTTTATCTCCGCTCCACTCCCGTGCCACTTCAACCGCCGCCCGGGAGAGATTTCCGTGAAACTCTTCCAGCCTGCCTTCAAACTTATTAAACAGGGTAACTGCATCGGCTACTGAACCTGCAAAGCCAACCAGGACCTGGTCATGATAGATCCTCCTTATTTTCCTGGCCCCATGCTTCATGATCGTATTCTGGTTCAGGGTTATCTGACCATCGCCGACCATCGCTGACACCGACCCTTTTTTGACGGCTATAATAGTAGTTCCTTGAAACACCAAGTGCTACCCCCTGGGATGGTTTTTATCGTGAACGTTCTTTATTCTATCCCTGGTCACATGAGTGTATATCTGGGTGGTTGACAGCTTAACATGACCGAGCAACTCTTGAACTGATCTTATGTCCGCCCCGCCATCCAATAAATGGGTGGCAAAGGTATGGCGCAGTATATGAGGGCTTACTTTTTGATTCAATGCCACCTGCTGAACATACTTGTTTATTATATTGCGTATACTGCGGGCGGTCAATCGTTGTCCGAATTTGTTCAAAAGTAAAGCGGTTCCCACGTTACAGTTTTTTCTGACTATTTTTTCTCTTGCCTTAAGATACTTATCCATAGCCAAACAGGCTTTTTTACCCATGGGAACGATTCTCTCTTTGTCGCCTTTTCCCACAACCTTAATAAAACCGTTCTTGGTGTCAATATCGTTTATATCCAAGGCCACCAATTCACTCACTCTAATCCCGGTGGCGTAGAGCAATTCCAGAATCGCCCGGTCTCTCAGACCATTGACCCGCCCGGTATCCGGAGCGTCAATAAGAGTCTGAATCTCCTGAGGGTATAGAAATCTCGGCAGTTTCTTTTCCTGTTTAGGAGTGGCAACTGCTGCGATCGGGTTCCCTTTCAAAACCTCTTCCCGGCACAGGTACCTGACGAAGGAACGAAGAGTCGCCAACTTCCTCGCCATGGTAGCCCGACTGATCCCATTATTCTGAAGATGAGTAAGGTAGTCACGCACCGATTTATGATTGAATGATTCCTTGGACACCATTTCAGGAGGCAGTGAGTTTACGTGCGAAAGAAATTCAAAGAACTGATTCAAGTCGGTTCGATAACTCACTATAGTCATCCCGGAAGCATTTTTTTCAACTCGCAGGTGATTCAGGAAACCCTCAATATGTTGAAACAGCACAGTATTTTCCCTCCCAAGGCTTTTCCCTTGAAGTTAATAGTAACATACCAATTACGCGGGTTACAACTTATTTTACGAATTCTTCTGAAAATTCGCCAATCTTTTGCCAAGACCTTTCTCCCAAGTGTTGATTCCTCAACCTCTTATTCTTAATCCGGTTTTCCAGTGGCGGCAGTATGCCGAAATTAGCATTCATGGGTTGGAAGTTGCTATGGGCAGGATCGCTTATGTACCGGCACAGAGCGCCGATTAGAGTCTCTCGGGGCAATGCCACCGGTTCGAGTCCCCGGTATTTGCGGGCGGCGTTAATTCCAGCCACTATCCCGGTAGCAGCCGATTCCATGTAGCCTTCAACCCCGGTAATCTGTCCGGCAAAAAACAGTTCCGGTTTTCCTCTGAACTGCAGGGTGTCAGTTAAAACTCGAGGGCTGTTGATATATGTATTGCGATGCATTACTCCCAGCCGCAGGAATTCTGCCTTTTCCAGTCCCGGAATCAGCCTTAATACCCGTTCCTGTTCTCCCCATTTCATGCGGGTCTGAAAGCCAACCATGCTAAACATGGTGCCCTCCCGGTTATCCTGCCGCAACTGGACCACTGCATAGGGTACCTGTCCCGATTCCGGATGGGGAAGTCCCACAGGCCTCATGGGGCCGAAACGCAGGTTATCCTTTCCTTTACGGGCCATTACTTCAATGGGAACACAGGCACTGAAATAAAGGCCCTCGTCTATACCTTCAAGGGGTACTGAATCGGCCTTAAGCAGTGCCTCGTAGAATACTTCGTATTCCTCCTGATTCAGCGGGCAGTTAAGATAGTCACCTTCACCCTTGCCATAGCGTGAACCCGCATACACCTTGTTCATGTCTATACTGTCGACAGCAATTATCGGCGCCACCGCATCAAAAAAATGGAGGTGTTCTTCACCGGTCAGCCGGGCAATTGAAGCTGAAAGGGCATCCGATGTGAGTGGTCCACTGGCAACCACCGTTATTCCGAATTCGGGAATGTTTTCCATCTCCTTTATCGTTACCTGAATCAGTGGATGGCCGGTTATGATTTCTGTCACCAACTTGCCCAGCAGCTCGCGATCCACCGCCAGGGCTGAACCGGCCGGCACCCGGCAGCGATCGGCCGCCATTAGAATGAGCGAATTCAACTTTCGCATTTCCCGTTTTAGAACTCCCTGGGCGGTATTAATATCTTCGGATTTTAGGCTGTTGCTGCAAACCAGTTCGCCCAGGTAACCGGTTTTATGTGCGGCTGTTCTTCTGGCGGGGCGCATCTCTACCAGTTCAACCGGCACGTTCATGTTGGCCAGCTGAAAAGCAGCCTCGCATCCGGCCAGGCCGCCGCCGACAACCACAACTCTATCGTATATCATATCTCACCTGCAATTCGCGGCTGATAAGCCAGGTAATCATCTGCCTTTTTTACTGCCTGGTATACTGCCGCATTATGTGGCACCTACAGTCCAACGACCTCCAAGGAGGTTTCGCTCACCCGTCCTGCGGTGCTAGCTGGGGCTCTCACCGGCCTGCATACCTGTCTTGCTATCCTTAGGTTTGGACGCTTCACCAGGCTTGTTCCATGACTTAAAGTCACAATCCGGGTAGTTCTTACAACCATAGAACCGGCGGCCTTTCTTCGTTCTTAATGCCACGATATCTCCCCCGCATCGAGGACATTTGGCATCGACAATTTCATTGATCGATTCTGTATAACGGCACTCAGGAAAACCGGAGCAAGCAACAAATTTTCCAAACCTGCCCATCTTAATCAGCAAAGGCCTCCCACATTGAGGACATTCCTTTCCTGCAGGCTCATCAGGGATATTTACCTTTTCCATCTCTTCACGAGCCCTCTCCAAACGGGAAGCAAAGGGATGGTAAAACTCTTGTACCGTCTGATCCCAGGACCGTTCACCCTCTTCGATCTGATCCAGGTTTTCCTCCATTTCAGCGGTGAACTCAACTTCCATTATCTCCGGGAAATACTGCTTTAACAAATCAACCACTATTATTCCCAGTTCAGTTGGATAGAGCTGCTTCGCCTTACGCTCCACATAACCTCTCTTTATGATGGTTTCGATGATGGGGGCATAGGTACTGGGCCGACCAATATTTTTCTCCTCCAACAACTTAACCAGACTGGCCTCGGTATACCGCGGTGGTGGTTGGGTAAAATGCTGTTCCGGGGTAGCCTCTTTCACCACCACTTTCTGGCCTACCTGCAACTCCGGTAGTCTGCTGGTAGAGTTCTGACCCCCGTAATCATCCTCTTTTTCCTCATACACGGCCAGGTGACCCGGGAACTTCAACTGCGAGGAGTTCGCCCGCAGGACCAACTTGTCCCCGTGGATATCTACCGTAACCGTGTCGTATACCGCTGCAGCCATTTGACTGGCCACAAATCGAGACCAGATCAAGCGGTATAACCGCAGCTGATCGCGCGAAAGGAAGGCCTTCAGGTCTTCCGGTCGGCGGTAGACCGAGGTAGGTCGTATGGCTTCATGCGCATCCTGAGCGGATTTTCGAGATTTGTACACATTGGGCTTGTTAGGATAATAGCCCGGTTTGAATGCTTCCATGATAAACGCGCGAGCCTCGGCCTGTGCGTCGCTTGAAACCCGCACAGAATCAGTCCTGATATAAGTAACCAGTCCTACACTTCCCTCGGCACCGATATTTATTCCTTCATATAATTCCTGGGCAATTCTCATAGCCCGTGTCGGTGTAAAACCCAGCCTCTTGGCAGCTTCCTGCTGCAAGGTACTGGTGGTGAATGGCGGCAGGGCCTTGCGACGGCGTTCTTTTTGTTTGATTCTGCTCACAGAGAATTCTGCCCGCATGATCCGGTTAACCAGTTCTTGGGCCTTCGCTTCATTGGGGACAACCGGCTTTTTGCCGTCCACGTAATGCAGCTTGGCTGAAAACGGCATCCCGTTTTCATTGTGGAGGATACACTCAATCGTCCAGTACTCTTCAGGTTTGAACTCCTGAATCTCCTTCTCCCGCTCACAGATTAAACGTACTGCTACTGATTGTACTCTTCCGGCACTCAATCCCTTCCTGACCTTTGCCCACAGCAGTGGACTGAGCGAATAACCAACCAGTCGGTCAAGAATTCGCCGCGCCTGTTGCGCATTAACCCTATCGTAATCAATGCCGCGGGGAGCCTTAACCGCTTTCTTTATTGCCTCTTTGGTTATCTCATTAAACTCAATCCGGCATTTCGCGTCCTCCGGAAGATTGATCACCTGGCTCAGATGCCAGGCTATGGCTTCCCCTTCGCGGTCGGGGTCAGTAGCCAGCAGCACCCGGTCAGCCTTTTCCGACTCTTCTCTAATTTCCTTTATCAATGCTCCCTTGCCGCGAATAGTAATATACTTGGGTTGGAAACCGTTTTCAACATCCACCCCCAGTTTACTTTTGGGCAGGTCCCGCACATGTCCCACCGATGCCTTGACCTTATAATTCTGTCCCAAAAACTTGCCAATTGTCCTGGCCTTGGCTGCTGATTCCACGATTACAAGTGTTTTTTTTGCCAATTCATCACCTCAAAGTAAGCAGTAAACAATCACAGTCTAACATATGTATTCCCGGGAAGAGATTTTATTTTACCCGTCATCTCCAATCTAAGCAATTGTGATGCTGTTTCCCCCGGAGTAAGCTGAGACATCGCCAGAATGCGATCCAGGTGAACCGGTTCATATCCTATATATTTCAATAACGGATATTCCTTGATTTCTTGATCAGAGGAATTGACATTGGATACGGTTCGCTGTTCAATACCCCACTCCTGCAAAATGTCCTCTACTCCGGTAACCAGGCAAGCACCCTCCCTTATAAGCCTGTGCGGCCCGATGCTGTTCGTGCTGGAAATCGGACCCGGAACAGCAAATACGTCTTTGCCCTGTTCCAGGGCAAACCCCACCGTTATCATGGCCCCGCTTTTTTCGCGGGCCTCAACTACAACCACCCCTCGTGACAATGCCGAAATCAGCCGGTTACGAATCGGAAAGTTCCCGGGTTCCGGCTTGGTTCCAGGTGGAAATTCAGACAACAATAACCCCTTTTTTTGAACCTCGTTATAAAGCATACCATTTTCGCGGGGGTATACAATATCGATCCCGTTTCCCAGGATGCCGATGGTCATGCCCCCGCCTTCTATACATCCCCGATGTGCTTCCGCGTCCACCCCGCGGGCCATACCACTGACTACGACCATACCGGCCTGCGCAAATTCGCGCCCCAGTTTCCTGGCCACCATTTTGCCGTAAGGTGTTGCCTTTCGGGAACCGACAACGGCAATACTTAATCCTTCCAAAGACCTTAAATTCCCACGGTAGAACAGCAGTGGAGGCGGGTAGCGTATCTCCCGCAGGGCCCGGGGGTATTCATCCTCATATTCTGCCATAACTTGAATACCCAAGCCAATACACTTACCCAATTCTTCCTCAGGGTCGCAGGTACACCGAACCTCCATCAGCCCCTGGGCCAAGCTGCTGCCGATGATTCTTTCTACCTGGGCATATGGTGCCTTCCAGATCTCACGGTAGCTCCCAATTTTACTTTTGAGCTGGGCCAGGCTTTGGGGGCCCAGGCCGCGCACCTTTAGTATACACAAAAGACAGGCCTTCTCACTGCTCATCGTATCCCCATCCCGACGGAACACTCCGCTGCCGAGCAACTTAATCAAAGTTTACTCACCATAAAGATTATAGTCAATTCTTTCCTGCTGCTTCCAACACCCGTCTCTGGTGCTCCGGGTCAACCTTGCCGGTGGCGTGAACCTTACTGCCCCAAAAATGTACGCAGAAATGGCCGGGAAAGTCATTATCTTTTATGAGTCCGGCTCCGTGGGGCATACCCGCCATAGAGGCCGCGATCCTCCGTCCGCCGACCACTACAATTATCGCCCGCCGCTCCCAGGACCATTCTCCGTAAATCTCTTTCATCACCCTGGTATCATCCCGGGTTAACGGCTGGCAGTCAGCATGATACCTGCCGCCCCTTCTTTGCACCCGGAAGCTCTTGCCCGTTTCCAAATCTATGATTTCCGCCCGACAGTACATGGCAAAATAGGCTTTTACCTCATCCCAGGGCATCAGTTCCCCAAACCGATCCGCCAGCATAGTTTCCAGCCGAATAATAACATCATCGAGCAAGATACAGGAACCGGGCGGCAGGTTAAATAACACCTCTTTCTCATCACAGGCCACCCGGGCCGCTCTCCAGATGCGTATTGATCTGTCCCCGGTTTTCAGAATGTAATCCGGGGGCGTTACCGGAACAGCAACCGGCAAGCGGCGGGCCCAATACCAGCTCCTCGTCAAAGCTCTTTCCTCGCCGGCGGTCAACGGGCACGGAAACTGCATATGATCGGTTTTCATTAAAATCGCATCATCGCCGATTCTGCCAGTATAATAGAATGGCAGCCTCACCACGAACCACATGATAACAATAACTATAGCTCCGATCGTTGCCCTTTTGCGAAAATCCATACCTTTCACCCTTTTCAGGGCAGGATTATGCGGCAGGATTCGCTTTCAGAACCACCGGAAGCCAAAATCTTCGTCCAATCCGATAATAATCAGCCTTGGCTACTCGAGCCGGTATAATTATAGTAGTATTCCATAAGGAGGTATTAATTGGATGCCGATATTTTGGGCTATCTTATGCGGAGTCCTGTTTGGACTGCTGCTGCTCATTAAAGGCTTTAAGTTAAAGGGATTGTTCATTCTCTCATTGCCGCTCATAACCGCATGCTGGAATATAGCGCACCAGAGGAAAGCCCAGGTGATTGGATAATGCGATGGCCGAAGTTTGGAGAAGCTATACTCCTGCAATTAATGATAATTGGAATTCCTGCATCTGTAGGTTTAATAACTGAATCTCATCGTAGTATTTTTGTTATTCTGGGGCTGGCAGTTTATATTATTTCGACCTCTGCTGCCTGCGGCCTGGGCAGGAAACAAGTACCCGGTACAAATCATCAGGAATACCCAAACCGTTGAGTTTTCGGACCTCGCCCGTTAAAGCCGATTCATCCGATCGATTCCCGCCCCTGCTCTTCTCTCCCTTCACTTGCAGGAATTTGGGGCTCTTTGCCCGAATCCATGAATTTATACAGTGTTTGGTATTTTCGTCCTTTTATTCCTTTTTCTATGAGGATTGGTGATTAGGTTGTTTTCTTTAGTCCACAGCCTTACTCTAAACGGGATCGAAGCCATTCCAGTGCAGGTCGAGGTCGATGTACAGAACGGTCTGCCCTGTTTTGAACTGGTCGGGCTTCCCTCAGCCTCTATCCGTGAGGCGAAAGAGAGGGTCAGGTCGGCTATAAAAAACTCCGGTTTTGAGTTCCCCCTGCAGCGCATAACCGTCAATTTGGCCCCGGCTGACCTGCGCAAAGAAGGAAGTCATCTGGATCTTCCCATTGCTCTGGGTATCCTGCTCTCCAGCAGGCAGGTGTTTGCGCCTCTGGATGAGTTCTTCTGGATCGGTGAACTGTCGCTGGAAGGAAGCATTAAGAGCGTTCCCGGAGTTCTGCCGATGATAATGGCCTTGAGTCGCAGCTTTCCCCGGGCTAAAGCCATCATTCCCTCGGCTAACCAGGCGGAAGCCTCCTTAGTGGATTACCCCTCCCTAATGGCTCAGTCCTTAAAAGAAGTGGTTTCCTTCCTGGATGGAGAACAGGACCTTCCCCCGACCGAACTTGCAGACCTGTGTATTAAGCCGGGTACCTACCAGGAGGACTTTTCCGACATCAAGGGCCAAGCCTCCGCCAAGCGGGCCATCGAGGTAGCCGTGGCCGGAGGACATAACATTCTAATGTTATATATGGTTTTATCCTTCCTCCTCCCTTAATGAAATTAACCTCATTTGTATGATAAGGGGGAGGGACAAAAAGTGGAAAGATGAGGTGATGAACGATGACCCGAACTAAAAACAGAGGGGATGTGTATGTTTATAACTTGGTGCAGGCTCAATTCTTCTTAGACTGTGGCCTGCGTCCTGTAGCGGTAGGAAGAGGCAAACATGGGGACGTATTCTTGCGGTTCAAAAGGGACGAAGCTACAGAAGAAGCCTTCCAACGCTGGACGAATTTCGCGAGGGAAATGAAAAGGAAAACAATGTAGATCGAAGGAGTGATGGATGATGACAAAGAGAAGAATCCCAAGGATGGCTATATTACGGGATATTCAGAGACAGATTCAGAGACAGGAGAAAGAGAAGGAAGAGAAAAAGCAACTCCAAAAGGAGATGTTCAGGCAAGTGTACAATAGACCAAAGGAGAAGGCTTTTTCTGATATAGACCAACTTAACATGGACAGCTTTCGGGCTATTCCTAAAAGCGTGATACTTGAGCTAGGCTTATCGAAGGCTGCCCTGGCTGTTTATCCGGTACTCTGCTGTGAGGCCGATTTTGAGAAGAATGAAGCCTTCCAGATATCCCAGGCGAATATTGCTTTATTTGCAGGAGTGAGCGAGAACAGCGTCCGCAATGCCTTGAAGGAATTGGAGAACGCCGAACTGCTAATAAAAGAAAAGGTTACAGATGGCCCCCGCCACTTCTACATCTACCAAGTGGGCTTCTTCTGCAAACCCATACTGGACAAGGCCAGACAGTATGGAGGAGCAATCTATTTTTATAACTGCATTATTGATAACGGAATATGGGCGAATCTCCCCTTGGGAGCCAAGGCCATCTATCTATTCCTGAGAGCAGAAGCAAAGCAGGACTTGGATATCTACTCCAAAATTGAGGCAATCATGACTGAAGAATTCTACGAGCCAATGGAATATTCCGAATACATCAGGAATCGTAAATGGGATATCTGCGAAGCATCCCTGACACAAATAAGCAAGGCTGTGGGAGTCGACCGCTCTAAAATTGGTGCGTATTTGGAAGCTCTGGAACGATTCAGATTAATTGAGAGGGTTGACAGATGGATAAAGGTCTATCTGAGACCAGGACGATTCTTCAAACATTAAGATATGAGTGCTTGTGGTGGCCTTATAAAACCCATAAACGGAAAAAAGCCATATATGGAAAAAAGCCATATATGGCTTTTTTAGGTTAGGGTTGCCCTATAGCTTTTTTAGGGTAGCCCCTATAGCTTTTTTAGGGTTGCCCCCTATAGCTTTTTTAGGGTTGCCCTATAGGAAAGTACGGATATATATAGAATATTTATTTAGAGTTAAATTAGAATTTATTAGGGTTATATTAGACTTTGAATGTTAATGCTACCCTAAAATTAGGCCAGATGCCGGGCAAAAAATAGGCCACCTTAATCGAA
>LFRU01000082.1:0-6980 GCA_001512495.1 Syntrophothermus sp. DTU052
AAGGGATGATTGCCCTGGCCTACAACGGCAATCTGGTTAATGCCGGTGAACTATACCTCCGACTGGCAAACCTTGGTTCTGTTTTTCAGACTACAACTGATACCGAGGTTATTGTTAACCTCCTGGCCCGCTATAGCCCGGACAACCTGGAGGATGCCCTGGCCAAAAGCATGATCGATATCAAAGGCGCGTATGCCCTGGTAATCATGACCGAGAACAAACTGATAGGAATGCGCGACCCCCTGGGAATAAGACCGCTGTGCCTGGGGAGAAGGGGGGACAGCTTTATCCTGGCCTCAGAATCCTGTGCTTTTTACACCATAGGGGCCGAGTTTGTTCGGGATGTGGCGCCGGGCGAGATTGTAGTGATTGATGAGAATGGACTGCGATCCATTCAACCCTTAAGCTCTAAAGAAATCGCCCACTGTATATTTGAGTATGTCTACCTGTCAAGGCCGGACAGCGTGATCGACGGCATCAATGTCAACCGCTTTCGACGGGCGATGGGCCGCCAACTGGCCCGGGAGATGAAAGTGGATGCCGACATAGTTATTGCGGTGCCGGATTCCGGAACCACGGCGGCTCTGGGGTTTGCCGAGGAGTCGGGGATCAGGTTTGAGGAAGGACTTATCAAGAACCGGTATATTGGTCGCACCTTTATTCAGCCCAGCCAGAAGATGCGCGACCTGGGGGTCAGGCTCAAACTTAATCCGGTGGAAGAAGCGGTAAGGGGCAAGCGTGTAATCATGGTGGATGATTCCATTGTAAGGGGAACCACCAGCAAGAAAATAGTGAGAATGCTTCGCGAGTCGGGAGCTGTGGAGGTCCACATGGCAGTGGCCTCACCTCCTACTCAGTACTCCTGTTATTACGGGATCGATACCTCAGCCCGGGATGAACTGATTGCTGCTAAAATGGATGTGGAAGGAATCCGGAAGTTCATCGACGCCGACAGCCTTTACTACCTGTCCGAGGAAGGGATGTTTGCTGCGGCCGAACGGATCAGGGGCAATTTCTGTGCGGCCTGCTTTAACGGGCGCTACCCGATACCGGTTCCCCAAATAGGAAAGAACGACAGGGATAACCTTGGTCGTACGGAAGGAGGATGCTAGATGAGCAGGGGCCTGGATTACCGCCAGGCGGGGGTGGATATTGATGAGGCGGAGCGGGCGGTAGACCTGATATCCTCCCTGGTGAAGTCAACCCGCAGGCCGGGCGTCCTGTCCGATATCGGCGGTTTTGCAGGGTTTTTCCGCCTCGATACCGAGCGCTATCCCCGCCCGGTATTGATATCAGGAACTGACGGTGTGGGAACCAAACTCAAGGTTGTCCAGATGACCGGGGTCCATGATACGGTGGGGATAGACCTGGTGGCCATGTGCGTAAACGATATCCTGGTCAGCGGAGCCGAGCCTCTCTTTTTCCTGGACTACCTGGCGGTAGGCAAGCTGGTTCCGGAGCGGGTGCAGGAGATTGTAAAGGGAGTGGCTGAAGGATGCAGGCAGGCGAACTGTGCCCTGATCGGCGGAGAGACCGCTGAAATGCCCGGTTTCTACCAGGAGGACGAGTACGATATGGCGGGATTTGCGGTGGGGGTAGCCAATGAGGACCAGATAATAACGGGGGAAAGAACCGCCCCGGGTGATGTCATAATCGGGCTGGCTTCCTCGGGGCTGCATTCCAACGGTTTTTCACTGGCCCGCAAGATCCTGTTTGATAAGGCCGGATACAAACCGGATCAGTACCTGGATTCCCTCGGCAAAAGCCTGGGGGAGGAGCTTTTGATACCAACCCGCATTTATGTGCGAAGCGTCATGGAGGTCTTGAAGATTGCCGATGTTAAGGCCATGGCCCACATAACCGGCGGCGGTATCCCCGGAAACCTGAAGCGAGTTCTGCCGCCGGGATTGGAGGCCCACATTGCGCGTTCAGCCTGGACTCCTCCGCCGATATTCGGGCTGCTGTCCGAATTGGGACAGGTTGAGCCGGAGGAGATGTTCCGGACTTTTAACATGGGGATGGGCTTTATAATAGTAGTAAAACCGGTTGAAGCAGAGACGGTTCTATCAGCTTTAACAAGGATGGGTGAATCCCCGGTGGTTCTTGGTGAGGTACACCCGGGGAAAAGGGGAGTCGTAATTGAGTAGAATTGGGGAGAAGGAGCATCAGACGGGATGTTAAGGGTAATGCCGCAGCCGGTATCGAGGTTGAAACTGGCGGTGCTGGCATCGGGAAGAGGTTCAAATTTTGAGGCCTTGCAGAAGGAGATTGAAAACCACGCGCTGCCCGCAGTTATCCGGGTGGTCATCTCTGATCGGGAAAAGTCTCCCGTCCTGGAAAAGGCTCGCCGGCGAGGAATTCCAGCCTGCCACATAAACCCCGGCCAATTTGCCGACCGGCAGCTTTATGAGCAGGAGTTGGTCAGGGTTTGCGAGGCTTACGAGGTTGATCTGGTGGTCCTTGCCGGATATATGCGCATCCTGGGGGAGACCTTTATCCAGTCCTATCTTTGGCGGATAATAAATATACACCCTGCCTTGCTGCCGTCCTTCCCGGGACTTAATGCCCAGCGGCAGGCGGTGGAGTACGGCGTGCGCTTCAGCGGCTGTACGGTTCATTTTGTAGACAACGGGGTTGATACGGGACCAATAATACTCCAGGCAGTTGTTCCTGTATACCCCGACGATGACGAGGATTCCCTGTCCCAGAGGATCCTCAAGGAGGAGCACCGACTGCTGCCTCAAGCGGTCAGGCTGATTGCAGAAGGACGCCTAGAACTCAACGGGCGGAAGGTAAACATACTAGCACAGGAGGGTGACTTATGAGCAAAAGAGCCCTGATTAGCGTTTCCAACAAGGATGGAGTGGTTGAGTTTGCACAGGGTTTGGAAGCCCTGGGATGGGAGATTATATCCACCGGTGGCACCTACGACACCTTGAAACGATCGGGGGTTAAGGTGACCAAAGTATCGGATATCACCGGTTTCCCAGAGATCCTGAACGGAAGAGTTAAGACTCTGCACCCCGCCATTCACGGGGGAATACTGGCCCGCCGTATACCCGAGCATCTGCAGGAGTTAGAGAAAAACAGTATTCAACCCATCGATATGGTGGTCGTCAACCTCTACCCTTTCCGGGAAACAATCCAGAAACCCGGGGTCACTTTGGAGGATGCGATCGAAAACATAGATATCGGCGGGCCCACCATGATCCGGGCCGCGGCCAAGAACTACCGGGATGTTATCGTGGTGGTCGATCCCCGGGAATACCCGGTTATTCTTGATGAGTTGAAGGCCCGGGGCGACATCGGTGCCGAGACGCGCCTTAAGTTGGCCAAACAGGCCTTTGCCCATACCGGTTTTTATGATTCCATGATTGCCCAGTATTTGGGCGGTTTAACGGGAGAGAAGTTCCCCGAGGTCCTGCTCTGGGGAGGCGAGAAGATACAGGAGATGCGGTATGGTGAGAACCCTCACCAGTCAGCGGCTTTCTACCGCCAGGCCCTGGCAGTGGGGGGACTGCCTATGGCTAGACAGTTAAACGGCAAAGAACTTTCTTATAATAATGTAGTAGATGCTGAAGCCGCCTATGCCCTGGTAATGGAATTTGAGAGTCCCGCCTGTGTGATAATCAAGCACACCAACCCATGCGGGGTAGCTACCGGCAAGGATCTATCCGATGCCTACTGCCGGGCCTTTAATGCCGATCCGGTTTCCGCTTTTGGCGGCATTATCGCCTTCAATCGCACGGTTGATGTCGAAACCGCCAAACAGGCGGCCGAGCCCTTTATGGAGGTTATAATTGCTCCCGGTTATGAGGCTGCGGCGCTTTCAATCCTGTGTGCCAAGAAGAACCTGCGGCTGTTGGAGCTGCCCATGGACAGGCCGGCCGGAATGCAGATGAAGAGTGTGGTCGGAGGTATGCTGGTGCAGGAACTGGATACCATGCCCCTTAGTACAAAGGAACTCAAGGTGGTAACGGAGAGGAAACCTTCCCCGGCGGAGATGGCGGAACTGGCTTTTGCCTGGAAAGTGGTCAAACATGTGAAATCCAATGCCATCGTAGTTACAAAGGATAACACCAGCCTGGGAGTCGGAGCCGGGCAGATGAATCGGGTGGGCGCAGCTCGAATTGCTCTGGAACAGGCCGGAGAAAAGAGCAGGGGAGCAGTATTGGCTTCTGATGCCTTCTTCCCCTTTAAGGATACGGTTGAATTGGCCGCCGAGTATGGTATAACGGCCATCATTCAGCCGGGAGGATCCGTTCGCGACCAGGAGAGTATCGATGAATGCAACCGGCGAGGTATCGCCATGGTCTTTACGGGTGTCCGCCATTTCAGACACTAAACGGACCAGGCCGCTATTTTAGCCATTGACGGGTAGTTTTTGGGGAAACAGAAGGATATCAGAGGATGTGAAAACTCAGGAGGTAAGAAGACGTGGGTAAAAAAGTGCTGGTCATTGGACAGGGCGCCCGGGAACACGCTATGGTCTGGAAGCTCAAGCAGAGCAGCGGAGTAGAGCAGGTTTTTGCAGTGCCGGGAAATGCGGGCATCTCCCAATTGGCGGAGTGCTTTGATGTCAAACCGGAGGCTGAACCCCTGCTGGATCTGGTAGACCGGAAGCAGATTGACCTCACCGTAGTGGGGCCCGAGGCTCCGCTAATGGAAGGAATCGTCGATGAGTTTGAGGCCAGGGGAATGAAGATTTTTGGTCCCCGCCGGGATGCGGCCCTTCTCGAAGGAAGCAAGGTCTTTACCAAGAACCTCTTTAAAAAGTACGGTATCCCCACGGCTGATTTCCGCTCCTTCTCGGATATAGATGAAGCCCGTGATTACCTGCGGGAAAGGGGTACCCCGATTGTGGTTAAAGCAGACGGCTTGGCCGCCGGCAAAGGGGTAGTGGTGGCCGCCGATAAGGAGACCGCCTTTCAGGCCTTGGACACCATCATGCGGGACCGGGCCTTCGGTGATGCGGGGCGGGAAGTGGTTATTGAGGAGTGCCTGCAGGGTGAGGAGGTAAGTGTCTTTGCTCTTTGTGACGGGAAGACTGTGGTGCCTATGGTAGCGGCCCAGGACCATAAACGGGTTTTTGATGGCGACCGGGGTCCTAACACGGGAGGAATGGGGGCGTACAGCCCTCCGCCTTTCTATAACCAGGAGTTGCACCAGCGGGTTATGAAGGAGATAATGGAACCGGTGGTTAAGGCCATGGCGGCTGAGGGCCGCCCTTATAAGGGGGTTCTTTATGCCGGTTTGATGCTGACCGCTGATGGTCCCAAGGTATTGGAGTTCAATGTCCGACTAGGGGATCCCGAAGCCCAGGTGATCCTGCCTTTGATGGAGACCGATTACCTGACGGTCCTGGAGGCGGTCATTGATGGAAAACTCGACCGTACCCCCATTTCTTTTCTTCCCCGGGCCAGTGTGTGCGTGGTTCTGGCCTCCGCCGGTTACCCGGGCCGATATGAAACCGGACATGTAATTGCCGGGCTGGAAGATGTTTCGCCGGACATCCTGGTGTTTCATGCTGGAACCAGGAGGTACGGCTCCCAATTGGTCACTGATGGAGGCAGGGTTCTGAGTGTGGTCAGTACCGGAGATACTGTTGCTCAGGCGATTGACCGCGTTTACCGGGAAATACCCCGCATACGTTTTGAGGGGATGCACTACCGCAGGGATATCGGGGCGCGGGCTTTGAATATGTAGAAGTGAGGAGATAGGATGGACTCGAGTGCAGGAGGAAAGAATTCGCAAAGAGTCCCCAATTACTTTCTGAGACGGCTGCTGGTAGCCATCATTCTGTTGGGAACAGTAGCCCTCTTTGTTTACAACCCAACCCGAGAATTCGTTAAGACCACGGTTTTGCTGGGCATGCCAGCCCTGGTCGTTTGGAGCTACCGCCGCCGGTTTATCAGGTTTTCCTGGACTTGGTGGACTTGTACCATAGTGTTATTGGCTCTCATCGCCGGTTATGTGTTTATGCTGCTGGGACTGCCCGAGAGGATAGCGGTTAAGAGTATTGAACGGGAGGCCGGGATTTACCTGGTTCAGGGCCAGTACGACCGGGCAATTGAAAAGTACCGGGAACTGGAAAGATATGACCGGAAGAACAGAATGGAGCGTAAGATAGGTGAGGTTGAAAAGCAGAAAGAGTACCATGAGTCTTATCAGCAGGCCAGGAAGATGGTGGTAGAAGGCAACTACACCGAAGCCCGCCGCATCCTTGAAGAGATTCCCCTTGACGCCATAGTCTACCCTCAGGCCCAGGAATTATTGCGGGATTTGGAAAAGGACTGATTGCTGTGGTTGACTTACAGACGATTAAGAATGATCCGGTTATCAGACAGTATATGGAGATGGCCAATCAGTTCGTGGGCTGTATCGGGGCTATTGAACACAATATTGCCCATGCAGATCTGGTGGCTTCATTAAGCTATGATATAATATTCTCTCTGGGTTATCCCCGCCGGGAAGCAGAAGTGGCAGCCATTGCCGGTTATCTTCATGATATCGGCAACCTGGTGAGTCGTTATCGTCACGGCACCTGGGGTGCCATTATGGTTTTTGAGTACCTGCTGGATTTAGGGATGGACCCCGAGGAGATAGCCACCATTATGGGTGCTATCGCCAATCACGAAGAACATGCCGGAGGTTATGCGGTTAACAACGTATGCGCAGCCGTGATCCTGGCCGACAAATCAGATGTTAATTGTTCGCGGGTGCGCAAGCTGGATGAGAGCAGCTTTACCGCCCGCGACCGGGTAAACTACGCTGCCAGGGAATCAGTCCTCTCCATTGATGCCGTGGAGCGCTCGATAGCCATGAGGCTGATAGTTGATACCGGTATCTGCAGTGTCATGGACTACTTCGAGATCTTTCTGACCAAGATGTTGATGTGCAAACGGGCGGCCGAGTTTCTGGGGTGCCGGTTTGAATTAACCATCAATGATGTGAAGCTACTGTAAGGGGGGATAACGTGT
>LFRU01000082.1:7048-114852 GCA_001512495.1 Syntrophothermus sp. DTU052
TGACACCTATACCCGGATTGCCGAAAGCACAGGAGCCAGCACGGCCACCATCAGCCGGGTGAAACGGTTTCTAACCGGCGGTTTTGGAGGATATCGACTGGTTCTGGAGCGACTTAGAGAGAAGGGTGACCTGTTATGAAAAACCGGGAGATAGTAAAAGGGGCCAAGGATTTCCTGCCATTGGAGGCGGCGATGAAACGAGCCTTTGAGAACCGGACTGTGGAAATCTTTACCCGCTGGGGATACCAGGAGGTTATTACCCCTACTTTTGAATACCTGGAGGTAATCGAAGCCGGTGCCGGACAGGGGATCAGGGACGAATTGTTTCTCCTGCAGGACCAGGACGGGCGCCTCCTGGCGTTAAGACCGGAGATGACCATCCCCATCGCACGTATTGTGTCGACCAGGTTTCGGGACTTCGAAGGAGTATTACGGCTATTCTATAATGCCAATATTTTTCGCCACGCTCAGCCACAGATGGGACGGTATCAGGAGTTTTATCAACTGGGAGTTGAGCTTATCGGGGCTTCGGGAGCAATGGCTGATGCTGAGGTTATTGCCCTGGCAGCCGAGGTTTTGAAGCAACAGGGATTGGAGTACAAGATCAGCCTGAATCATATCGGCATTTTCAATAATCTGCTGCAGCGGAGCGGGCTTAACGAGTCAACCCGGAACGGTATAAAACAGCTGGTTCTGAAGAAAGATCTGGTAGGACTCAAGAACATGCTGTCCGGGCTGCCCATGGCACCGGAACTGCGGAAGGTAATGCTGGAGATGCCCCTGCTGTATGGTGCGCCCCAGGTCCTGGACCGGCTGGAGACGGTACGGGAGATACCCGGTGTCAGGGAAGCCATAGACGAGCTGACGGAGGTCTGCGATCATCTGGCTGCCTATGGTATTCAGGATGACGTAGTTATCGATCTGGGTATACTGCGGGGGTTTGATTACTATACCGGTATCATTTTTGAAGGGTATTCTCCCCAGTTGGGTTACCCGCTGCTGGGAGGCGGTCGTTATGATAACCTGCTCGACAAATTCGGCTGTCCCCGGGTTGCTACCGGGTTTGCCGTCGGCATCGAGAGGGTCCTCCTGGCTCTGAGGGGTCGCAACTGCACGCCCCGCGAGGTTTACGAGGTATCGGGGAAAGATGCCGGGGCGGTGCTGGCCAAAGCCCGGGAACTGCGGGAACAGGGCTTGATTGTAACCGTTGATCTGATCAACCAGGGCGGTGACGGCCAGGTAGTTGTGAAGCGCCGCGCCGGTGCTGAGGATTGACAGGTGAAAGGGCGGGTGCTAAACTTCTTTAGTATAATACTTTAATTGATTAAAGTGAGGCAAACATGAATCCCGAACAACTAACGATAGCCCTTCCCAAGGGAAAACTTCTGGAACCTGCACTTAAACTGCTTGTCCATCTGGATCTTCCTACTGCCGGGGTGAACGACGATAGTCGTAAACTGGTTTTTGATTTCCCGGATTCCAAAGTGCAGTACATAGTATGCCGACCGACTGATGTGCCCACCTATGTTGAACACGGCGCTGCAGATATGGGTATTGTGGGTAAGGATATAATTATGGACCAGGATAAGGATGTCTACGAGATGGCGGACCTGGGTTTCGGCTACTGCCGTTTTGTGCTGGCGGTGCCGGAGGAGAAGGCGGACCGACCGCTGACCGCTTTCAACTACCAGCGGGTGGCCACCAAGTTTCCCCGGGTAGCGGAGGCTTTCTTTCGCGAGCTGGGATTACAGGTGGAGGTCATCAAGCTGCACGGCAATATTGAACTGGCGCCGCGGGTCGGACTGGCAGAGATGATCGTGGACATTGTATCCACCGGTAAGACCTTGAAAGAGAACTACCTGGCCGAAAAAGCCGGCATCGCCGAGTGCACGGCTCGGGTAGTGGTAAATCGGGTCAGCTACCGCACCAAGTACCGGGTAATTGAGCCGATGATAAGAAGGATGAATCAAATCGTTAACGATGGGGGTGGAGAGAATGATCAGGAGACTGACCGGAAGCGGCCGGGAATTGGATGATTTTCTGACCATAGTGAGTGAGGACCTGGAGGAACTGTCCCGCCAGGTGGCGGAAATAGGAGAAGAGGTCCGGAAGCGGGGAGATCAAGCCCTGCTGGAATTCACCCGGAGGTTTGACGGTCCTGTCCTGGCCGAGAACCAAATGGTGGTTCAGCCCTGGGAGGTAGAAGAAGCATATAACCAGGTTGATGAGGCCTTTATTGAAACCCTTAACGTGGCTATCGACAATATAGAAGACTTCCACTGTAAACAGCTCAAACCCGGCTGGATGGAACCCGATGAGTACGGCAACATTCTGGGTCAGATCCACCGCCCCCTGAACCGGGTAGGGATCTATGTCCCCGGAGGGACGGCGGCCTACCCCTCGTCGGTGCTGATGAATGCCATTCCGGCTATTGTGGCCGGGGTACAGGAGATTGCCATGGTTACCCCGCCGGATGCCGCTGGCAAGGTGAATCCTTACACCCTGGTGGCCGCAGCCGAATTAGGCCTGGATGAGATATACAAAGTCGGCGGGGCGCAGGCGGTATTTGCCCTGGCTTATGGTACCGGCTTGATAAAACCGGTGGACAAGATTACCGGACCCGGCAACATCTACGTTACCCTGGCGAAAAAGATGGTATATGGTGAAGTTGACATAGATATGCTGGCCGGTCCCAGCGAGATACTGATCGTGGCCGATGAAACGGCTGATCCCGCCTATGTGGCGGCAGATTTGATGTCACAGGCCGAGCATGATGTACGGGCCCGCTCCATATTAATAACCAACTGTCCTGAGCTGCCCGATCAGGTGGAAGCCGAGATAGAAAGGCAGTTGGCCGACCTGTCGCGTAGCGAGATCGTCCGCGAGGCTCTGGCCAAGAATGGTGCTTTCATCGTGGTATCTACCCTGGAAGAGGCGTTTACAATTGCCAACCGGGTGGCTCCCGAGCACCTGGAGGTTATGGTGAAGGAACCGATGAGCTGGTTGGGAGCCATCAGGAATGCCGGAGCCATCTTTCTCGGACCTTACAGCCCGGAGCCGGTGGGGGATTACCTGGCCGGACCAAACCACATCCTGCCCACCGGGGGTACAGCCCGGTTCTATTCCCCGGTGACAGTGGATACATTCATGAAGAAATCGAGTGTAATTTATTACAGCCCGGTCGGTTTTGATAGATGCCGGGGAGATATAATAAAACTGGCGGAGGTTGAAGGTCTAACCGCCCATGCCAACTCGATAAAGGTGCGAAGGAGGTAATGGGGCCCATGAATAAGGAAATCAGGTCGGCGGAGGTCCACCGGAAAACAAATGAAACCGAGATCTTTTTAAACCTGGAACTGGATGGGACCGGGAACCACCAGATCGATATTGAAGTGCCTTTCCTCGGCCATATGCTGGCTCTTTTTGCTGTTCACAGCCTGTTCAATCTCCGGGTCTGGGCTCGGGGGGATCTTCAGGTTGATGATCACCATACCGTAGAGGATATCGGCATATGCCTGGGCCGGGCCATTAAAGAGTGTCTGGGCGACAAGAGGGGGGTCAAGCGTTACGGGAGTGCCATAATTCCCATGGATGAAGCGCTGGCTCAGGTGGTGGTAGATCTTTCCGGTCGCCCCTATCTGGATTTCAATGTATGCATGCCTATGGTGACGATTGGAGGTTTCGCCACCGAACTGGTGGAAGAGTTCTTCCGGGCTCTGGTCAATAATTCCGGCATGACGGTCCACATAGACCTCATTAAGGGGAAAAATACCCATCATATAATCGAGGCCGTTTTCAAGTGCTTTGCCCGCGCACTGGGTGAGGCGGTTACCTTTGAACCCCGGGTGGAGGGTATCTGGTCCAGCAAAGGCCGGTTGTAATCCGGGAGAATTCTCTGTGATAGCAGTAATCGATTACGGGATGGGAAACCTCCGCAGTGTGCAGAAAGGATTGGAGACTGCAGGCGTAAAATCGTTTATCACCGGCAATCCCGCCGAGGTGGCTGATGCGCCCGGGGTTATCCTGCCGGGGGTGGGAGCTTTTGAGGATGCCATATTCAACCTGAGGAATACCGGGATGGTGGAAGCCGTGCAGGAGGTGGTCCGCCGGAAGCGGCCGCTGTTGGGCATCTGCCTGGGAATGCAGCTGTTGTTTACCGAGAGCGAGGAGAACGGCCGGCACCGGGGTCTGGAGCTCATCCCGGGCCGGGTGGTGAGATTTCCGCAGGCTAATAAGATTCCCCACATGGGCTGGAATCAGGTCCGTCTGGAGGGGGACAGCCCGCTGTTTTCCGGTGTAGCCGATAAGTCATACTTCTATTTTGTTCATTCCTATTACTGTGACCCCTGCGAACTGGTGACCGCAGGAATCTGCAGCTACGGGATTGATTTCGCCTGTGCCGTTCAAAAAGGAAACCTGCTGGGGTGTCAGTTCCACCCGGAGAAGTCAAGCAGCCTGGGACTGCAGATCCTCAGGAATTTCGGGGACTTGTGCCGAGAATGAAGCGGCTGTGTTCCCTGGGACTGTTGGATCAGCCGACCGGGGGACTGATCAATAGGCGGGGGACGCACTTCAGTTAACATAATAAAAACCGACAGCTATGCGCAGTGTATTTTCAAACCACCGGTTTTATTTGGCGACTGCAGTTGATGCTGCGCATTAACCTTGAAAAGGTGGAGCAGAGGAGTTTTCTTAAATGTTGATTTTTCCGGCGGTTGATATAAAAGACGGATACTGTGTTCGGCTCAAGCAGGGCAGAAAGGAAGAGATGACCGTATACAGCCCGGACCCGGTGAACGTGGCTCGGCAGTGGGAGAGGCAGGGAGCGGAATGGCTGCACGTGGTGGACCTGGACGGTGCCTTCTCCGGCGTACCCCGCAACCGGGAGATTGTCAAGGAGATGGTTCGACGTCTTTCCATTCCCATCCAGTTGGGGGGAGGGATCCGCAGTCCCGAGGTGGCACGGGAATACCTGGAACTGGGGGTGTCCCGGATAATAATCGGTACCAGTGCTCTGGGTGACCGCGGTTTACTGACGGGTCTTCTGGAGGAGTTCAGCCCGGAACAAGTAATTGTAGGAATTGATGCCCGGGATGGTATGGTTGCCATTAAAGGCTGGGAGGACGTTACTGCGGTCGGAGCCCTGGATCTGGCCTTCCAGATGAAGGACCTGGGAATTATCCGCACCGTATACACCGATATTTCCCGGGACGGAGTTCTGCAGGGGCCCAATATACCGGCCATAAGGAATATGGCTGAGAGCACGGGACTGGCGGTTATCGCCTCGGGCGGGGTTTCAACCGTGGAGGATATTGCCGCATTGCGGGAAATACCGGGGGTGGAGGGAGCCATCGTGGGCAAGGCTTTGTATGAAGGCAGGATTACCCTTGATGAAGCCCTGCAAGCGGTTCGTAACTGAGGTGAGGAGATTATGCTGGCCAAGAGGATAATTCCCTGCCTGGATGTCAAAGCGGGGCGGGTGGTTAAAGGTACCAATTTTGTTGATCTGCGTGACGCGGGAGATCCCGTGGAGTTGGCGGCTTTCTATGACCGGGAAGGCGCTGACGAGTTGGTGTTCCTGGACATAACCGCTTCCGCTGAGGAGCGTTCCATTATATATGATGTGGTCCGCCGCACTGCTGAACAGGTTTTTATCCCGTTTACCGTCGGTGGAGGTTTGCGGACCATCGATGATATCCGCAACCTGCTGAAAGCGGGGGCGGATAAGATCTCTCTTAATACCGCGGCGGTGAAAAACCCCTCCCTGATTACCGATAGCGCCCGGAAATTCGGCAGCCAGTGTATAGTGGTAGCTGTTGATGCCCGCTGGAAGGGAGACGGAAGGTGGGAGGTGGTCATTAACGGTGGACGTACCCCCACCGGCCTGGATGCTGTGGAGTGGAGCCAAAAGGTGGAGGCTTTAGGCGCGGGAGAGATTCTCCTGACCAGTATGGACAAAGATGGGACTAAAGACGGGTATGATATAGATTTAACCCGCGCCGTAAGTGAATCAGTCAGGATACCGGTTATCGCCTCGGGAGGAGCGGGAACCCTGGAACACCTCTACCAGGCGATTGTTGAAGGAGCCGCCGATGCCGTTCTGGCAGCTTCGATTTTTCATTACCGGGAGTATACCATAGAGGATGCCAAAAAATATCTTAAGGACCGGGGGGTGCCGGTAAGGTTATGATAACAGCAATGGAGCAATTGAAGTTTACCGAGGGACTGATACCGGCTATCATCCAGGATGCGGGCAGTAAAGAAGTTTTGATGATGGCCTACATGAACCGGGAGGCCCTGGAACGCACCGTAGCCACCGGGGAGACCTGGTTTTATTCCCGCAGCCGCGGCCGGCTCTGGCACAAGGGAGAGACCTCCGGTCACATACAAAAGGTAGTTGAAATCCGCTATGACTGTGATAATGATACTCTCCTGGTGCTGGTGGAGGCAGCCGGACCTGCATGTCACACGGGACATAATACCTGCTTTTACCGCAACCTGCAGGGGGAGGAGAAGGAGCCCCGTCTCTTTAATCCCGATGAGGTATATGTACCCGAATCAGGCACGATTTTGAATGAGCTGCAGGAGGTAATCCGGGGCCGGTATAATGAAAGGCCGGAGGGCTCTTATACCACCTATCTCTTTGACCAGGGTATTGACAAGATCCTGAAAAAAGTCGGCGAGGAGAGCGCCGAGGTCATTATTGCCGCCAAAAACCCGGATAAGGGCGAACTTATTTACGAGATATCGGACCTGATTTATCACCTGATGGTACTGATGATCGAGAAAAATATAAGCTTGGCCGACGTTTTCAAGGAACTCCGGGAGCGGAGGTAGAATACTAGAATATAATAACGCGAACAGGCAGGTTGGATCCGGGCCATCAACCATGCGGTCCCAATGAACGGATGACCTGTCCTGGGAGGTGCTTTATGGCCGTAAAAACCGGATTTACGGGAACTCCTGCCTTACCCTCCATCGACTTTGACGAATGTTCCGAATGTGGATTATGTGCCCGAGTATGCAAGAGTGAAACCCTCACCATGGTAGAAGGACAGGTACGGGTGACCCCTGATTCGGTGTTGGGATGCATTGGCTGCGGTCAGTGCATGATGGTTTGCCCTATGGGCTGCCTGACAGTTGAGGGGAGGGATGTCTCGCCCCGGGATCTTTTCAGTGTTCCCGGGCCAGACCGGCGGGCTACCCCCGACCAGTTGGAGGCATTGCTTTTTTCCCGGCGCAGCATCAGGGAGTATGATGAAAGGGAAGTCAATCGGGAGATTATAGATAAGATCGTTAACATGGCTTCCTCCGCTCCTATGGGAATTCCTCCTTCTGATGTGGAAATCCTGATTTTTCACGGTAGGGAAAAGGTTCAGGCCTTTGCCGAGGATGTGATACAGTCTGTTATAAAGAGCAGGAGGTATATCAATCGCTTCACACTTCCCTTAATGCGTCCTTTTATTGGCAAGGAAGCCTGTGATTTTATGCAGAGCTTTGTTATTCCTGCGTTTGATTTGATTCCCCGCTTACGAACCCAGGGGATTGATTGGCTTTTCTACAATGCGCCGCTGGCTATGCTTTTTCACAGCTCGCCTTACGCCGATCCTCAGGACTCCGTGATTGCTGCAACTTACGCCATGATAGCCGGGCATTCGCTGGGGTTGGGCAGTTGCATGATAGGATCGGTATGTCCAGTTTTAAAGTACGACCGGAAGTTAAGAACGAAGTGGGGCATTCCCCTCAAGAACCAGCTGGGGATCGTCGTTATCTTTGGTTATCCTGATGTCGAGTATCAATGGGCCATCCGTCGCCGTTTCCGGAAGGTGACCTTTGCCCGGGAAACGGTTCCGTCTAAACGAGAATGAATAAGGGAGCTCACGGCTACAGAAAGCGACGGGCGGGCATCGATTTTTATGACTCGCCAGGGTCCACTATGGCGGTCGGCGAGTACATAATGGTTTTAGGTAGTATTAGTAATGATCAATAGACAATATCTATAGGGAGACTGCTATGAACATTCTTGAAAACTTGAACGGTCCACAGATTGAGGCGGTGACCCACCGTGAGGGACCATGCCTGGTTTTGGCTGGGGCCGGAAGTGGGAAGACCAGAGTATTAACCAGGCGGGTGGCTTTCCTGGTTGAGCAGGGGGTATCCCCTCATCAGATCATGGCCATAACCTTTACCAATAAGGCGGCCCAGGAGATGAAGGAGCGGGTTGTGGAACTGGTCCCCAGTTTCAACGGACACTGGATCCGGACTTTTCACTCCGCCTCTTTCCAGATCCTGCGCATGGAGATCGAGAAACTGGGGTACCGTAATGGATTTACCATCCTGGATGAGGGCGAACAGAAGACGGTTATTAAGGAATGCCTGCGCGAGCTGCAGCAGCATGATACCAGGCCGGAGTTGATATCATATTTAATCAAGCAGGCCAAGAACAGCCTGACTGAACCGGAACGGTTCTTTGCAGGAATCAGGGCGGCTCCTCATCACCGCGAGCTTTATACCCGGGTTTACCGGTTGTACGGCAACCGTCTACGGGAATTGAACGCCCTCGATTTTGAGGACCTCATCGGGCTCACGGTCAGGCTCTTCCAGAAATACCCGGCTGTTCTGCAGTCCTATCAGGAAAGATTCCCTTACGTGATGGTTGATGAGTACCAGGACACCAATTATGCACAGTTTATATGGACCAAACTCCTGGCTGGAGAAAACGGTAACGTGTTTGTGGTAGGAGATCCTGACCAGTCCATTTACAGCTGGCGGGGCGCCGAACCTTATAACATAGAAAGATTTATCGATACCTACCCTCAGGCCAGAGTGATCAAGCTGGAGAAGAACTACCGCTCTACCCGGTACATCCTGGAGGCTGCCAACGCCGTCATCCATAACAACACGGGGCGTATGAAAAAGGAGCTTTTCACCGATAATCCCGAGGGAGAGAAGCTGCTGCAGTTTGGTGCGGCCAGTCACCAGCAGGAGGCAGAGTTTATCGCCCAGTATATCAAGCAGCTGGTCAAGGAGGGGAAGTACCGGTACCAGGATTTTGCTATTTTTTACCGGGTTCACGCCCAGTCAAGGGCCATTGAGGAAGCCCTGAACCGCAATTTCATTCCCTACCGGATTGTGGGGGCCAAGAAGTTCTACCAGCGCAAGGAGATCAAGGATATCCTCGCCTATCTGAGGCTGGTTGCGAATCCCTCCGACCGGATGAGCTTCAGGAGAGCCATCAATACGCCCCGCCGCGGGATTGGGGAAGTGACCGTCAAAAAGCTGGAGGACTTGAGTACTGCCGGCATGAAACCCATTGTGATGACCCTGGAAAACATCCAGGACTTGAAAGGGTTTTCCTCCAAAATTAAGAAGGCCCTGCAGGAGTTCTACGGTCTGATAACCTACCTGCAGGAACTCCGCTCCCGGGTTTCCCTGGCCCAACTGCTGGAAGAAACCCTGGCCTTCAATGGATACATTGAGGACCTCAGGACCAACCATGCTCTGGAAGCGGAGGAGAGAATAGAAAACCTGCAGGAGTTGAAATCCCTGATGGTGGAGTTTGAAAGAGATGGGCGGCGGGACCTGGCCGACTTCTTGACCGAGGTAGCCCTCCTGCAGGAATCTGATGATATTGACTATTCGGATGCGGTCATGATGATGACCCTGCATGGAGCCAAAGGCCTGGAATATCCAGTAGTGTTCATGACCGGCATGGAGGAAGGCATTTTCCCTTCCTACCGGGCCGAGACCCATGAGGAGATGGAAGAGGAGCGCCGGCTTTGTTATGTGGGAATAACCAGAGCCCGGGAAAGGCTTATTTTCAGCCGGGCAGTCAAACGCATCATGTATGGAATCGACCGCTCCAATATGCCTAGCCGGTTCCTGAAGGAGATACCCGGCGATCTCTTTGTCCCTTTTAGCCAGCAGGGAGGCAAAATCAACCTGGTTCCGCTGAAGGTGGATGGCCGGGCCAGCAATCTCCGCGAAGGAGATCTGGTTCAACACCAGAAATTCGGACGTGGTATGGTAACCAAGGTGATGGCAGATGATATTGCTGTGGTGGACTTTGAGGAGTCAGGAATAAAGACGCTCAACACCTACATGGCTCCTATGGTGAAACTGGCCCAGGAGGTTTAGACGGTGAAGGAACGGATTGAGCAGTTGAGGGACCAGATCAGAAAACACGATTATCACTATTACGTGCTGGATTCGCCGCTGATCACCGACCGGGAGTATGATGAGCTGCTGGCAGAGCTCAAATCCCTCGAGGCAGAGTATCCCGAGCTTGTCACCCCCGACAGCCCCACCCAGCGGGTGGGGGGTGAACCCTTACCGGGTTTTACTACCGTCCGGCACCGGGTGCCGCTGCTCAGCCTGGACAACACCTTCAGCCGGGAAGAACTGGTCGAATTCAACCGCCGTATCCAGGCCAGGCTATTCCCCGAGGAGATTTCGTATGTCTGTGAATTGAAAATTGACGGGGTATCCATAGCCTTGATTTACGAAGATGGTCTCCTGACAAGTGCCGCTACTCGCGGGGACGGTGTGGTAGGAGAAAACGTAACTCAAAATGTACGCACCATCCGTACATTGCCCCTCCGCCTGCGGGACCCTGTTCCCCGTCTGGAGGTAAGAGGGGAAATATATATTGCCAAACAGGACTTTGTCCGCCTCAACCGGGAACGGGAGGAGAGAGGGGAAAAGACTTTTGCCAATCCCCGCAACTCCGCAGCCGGCAGCCTGCGGCAGCTGGATCCCCGGGTAACCGCGTCCCGACCATTAAAAGCCTTCATTTATGACCTGCTGTACCTGGAAGGGCCCGAAATTTGCGATCAGGCCGAGGTCCTGGATTTCTTGCGCTCCCAGGGATTTCCGGTCAACCCGCACTGGCGGCTGGTCAGCGGCATCGACGAGATCTGGGATTATTGCCAGGAGTGGAGGGAACGGCGGCATGAACTGGATTATGAGACCGATGGGGTGGTGGTGAAGCTCAACCCCTTAAAGACTCGTGAAACGATGGGCTTTACGGCTAAGAGCCCCCGCTGGGCTACCGCCTTTAAGTTCCCCGCTGAAGAAAAGGAGACCCGGATCCTGGAGATTGAGCTCAATGTCGGCCGTACCGGTGTAATTACTCCCACGGCGGTTATGACCCCGGTTTTGATCGGCGGCAGCGTCGTAAGCCGTGCTAGTTTACATAATTTTGACCTGATGCGGGAGAGGGATATCCGGGTTGGTGATTGGGTAATTATCCACAAGGCTGGTGATATCATTCCCGAGGTTATCCGTCCCCTGGTGGAAAAAAGAACGGGGAAGGAAGAACCGTTTCCGGTGCCGGATAAGTGCCCGGTCTGCGCGGCCACGGTGATCCGGTTTGAGGGAGAAGTAGCCTACCGCTGCGACAACATCAACTGCCCGGCTCGGCTCAAGGAAAGCCTGATCTTCTTTGCTTCCCGCGAGGCTATGGATATTGAAGGTATGGGACCGGCGGTAGTGGATCAGTTGGTGGACAGGAATCTGGTGCAGAATGTGGCCGACCTTTACAGTCTAAGTCTGGAGGATCTTCTGACCCTGGATAAGACGGGGAAGAAAAAGGCCACCAACCTCCTGGAAGCTATTGAGGCCAGCAAAAGCCGACCCCTGTCGAGACTGCTCCATGCCCTGGGCATTAGATTTGTTGGGGGCAAGACGGCTCGCATCGTAGCGGAAAGGTTCCGGGACATAGATGTGATTGCTGCACTTTCGGAGCAGAGTCTGATGCAGGTCCCCGAGATCGGGGCCAAGATTGCCGCCAGTTTGGTTTCATTCTTCGAGGAGCCGGAGAACCTGGAAACCATTGAAAAGCTGAAAGCGGCCGGGGTAAATACCAAAGAAGTTGTGGTGACAGGGGCTGAAGGTCCGTTAAGCAACAAGACCCTGGTTCTTACCGGTTCTCTGGAGAGCCTGACCCGTAATGAAGCGACGGAGCTTATTGAAAGACACGGCGGCCGGGTGTCTTCCAGCGTAAGCCGGAAAACCGATTACGTTGTAGCCGGAACCGACCCCGGCTCCAAACTGGATAAAGCCCGGCAGCTGGGTATTCCGGTCCTCACCGAAAGCGAGTTTCTGGAACTGATAAAGGATTGATTCACTTGCGCGGTCCGGGGATGGTGCCAGCCTAGTGCCGATGGCGTGGGCTGCGCTCACCGTCCGTCTGCTCCAGATCCTTTCTGCGTCCCATCGATTTGTGGAATCCGATTTCATTTCCTGCTATAATACGGTGCACCAGGACCAAAAACAGGAGGGATAGGCTTTGGCTCTAACGATTGAGGAAGTGGAACACGTGGCTCGTTTAGCCAGGCTAAGCCTTACTGCTCAAGAAAAAGAAATGTATGCCGAACAGCTCAGTTCGATCCTGCATTTGTTTGAGATGCTTGACCTCCTTCCCACTGACGGGGTGGAGCCGTTGGCCCATGTCCTCCCGCTTTTCAATGTGATACGAGCGGACGAGGCCGGACCGTCCCTCCCCCGGGATGAGGCAATGGCCAATGCCGCCCTCACCGAGGACGGGCAGTTCAAGGTGCCGAAGATAATATAAGGAGGACACCGGTGGAGCTCTACCAGCATACTGTTCAGGAAATTGGAGAAATGTTGGCGCGGCGGGAAGTTACGGCCAGGGAGGTTCTGGCGTCGTCAGCGGAGCGTATCGGCCGGGTGGAGAATAAAATTCAGGCGTTTATTACTCTTACCCTGGAGGAGGCCGAAAAGACAGCAAGAGACCTGGAGGCCCGGGATGAGATTGGCGGACTCGCAGGCATCCCCTGCGGGATCAAGGATAACCTTTGTACGCGGGGAGTCAGGACTACCTGTGCTTCGGAGATGCTGGAAAACTTCGTGCCTCCCTACGATGCAACGGCGGTTAAAAGGCTTAAATCTGCCGGAGCGGTGGTGGTCGGCAAGTTGAATATGGATGAGTTCGCTATGGGGTCATCCACTGAGAACTCCGGTTTTTTCCCTACCCACAATCCCTGGGATCTGACCCGGGTTCCGGGAGGTTCCTCAGGCGGGGCTGCAGCAGCCGTCGCGGCCGGGGAGGTCTATTATGCACTGGCATCGGATACCGGCGGTTCTATAAGGCAGCCGGCTTCGTTCTGCGGTGTAGTGGGGATGAAGCCTACCTATGGGCTGGTATCACGGTTTGGCCTAGTAGCCTTTGCCTCTTCCCTGGACCAGGTCGGTCCGATAACCAGGACGGTAACCGACTGCGCTCTGGTTATGAACGCCATTTGCGGCCATGACAGCATGGATTCCACCAGCCTGAAGGTTCCGGTGCCGGATTATACAAAAGACATACAGGAGGGGATTAAAGGCTTAAGGATCGGTTTTCCCCGGGAGTACTTCCAGAAAGGAGTGGACCGGGGAGTCAAAGATACAATTATGGAGGCTCTCTTTAAGTTTGAAGAACTGGGGGCGGTGGTGGAAGAGACCAGCCTCCCCCACAGCGAGTATGCCCTCCCGACTTATTACATCATTGCCCCGTCCGAAGCCAGTTCCAACCTGGCCCGCTTCGACGGGGTAAGGTACGGTTACCGTGACAGGTACGCCCAGGATACGGCAGAGATGTTCAGCAGCACCCGGGCCCGGGGATTTGGTCCTGAGGTTATACGCCGGGTAATGCTGGGGACCTATGCGCTGAGTTCCGGGTACTATGAGGCCTACTACCTGAAGGCCTTAAAGGTGCGGCGGCTTATCAAGGAAGACTTCGACCGGGCCTTTGAGCAGTATGATATTTTGATTTCTCCCACAACTACTTCAACAGCCTTCCGCATCGGTGAGAAGGCCGAGGACCTCCTGACCATGTATATGTTGGATATGCTGACCATACCGGTCAGCCTGGCAGGGATTCCTTCCATCTCGATTCCTGGAGGTTTCCTGAATAACCTGCCGGTGGGTCTGCAGCTTATGGGACCTCCACTGTCGGAAAGGACTCTCCTCAAGGCAGCCTACGCCTTCGAGCAGGCCACCGGTTATCACCTGCGCACACCGGTATTGGAGGTATATGGCACATGACAACAGCCGAATATGAGGCGGTAATCGGACTGGAAGTGCATGTTGAACTCAAGACCAGGTCCAAGGCCTTCTGCCACTGCGCCACCTCCTTCGGGGTTGAACCCAACACCCATGTATGCCCCATCTGCCTGGGAATGCCCGGGGTGCTGCCGGTTCTGAACCGGGAGATGGTGGAATATGCACTGATGACCGCTCTGGCCCTGAATTGCCGGATTGCCGGTTACTGCAAGTTTGACCGCAAAAATTACTTTTACCCCGACCTGCCGAAGAACTACCAGATTTCCCAGTATGACCTGCCGATAGCCACCGGCGGCAGCCTGGTGATCGAAACTGAGAACGGCCCACGAACCATCGGTATTAACCGGGTGCACATGGAAGAGGATACGGGTAAACTGGTCCATAAGGGCAGCATAATGACTACTCCCTATTCCCTGGTGGATCTGAACCGGGCGGGCACCCCACTGCTGGAGATTGTATCTGAGCCGGACTTGCGTTCTCCCGGGGAAGCACGGATGTATGTAGAAAAACTACGTTTGATTCTTCTCTATCTGGGGGTATCGGACGGTAAGATGGAGGAGGGTTCACTGCGCTGTGATGCCAACATTTCTGTACGGCCGCCGGGACAGCAGAAACTTGGAACCAGGACGGAAATCAAGAACCTGAACTCCTTCCGGGCCCTGGAGCGGGCCTTGGATTATGAGATCAGGCGGCAGATAAAAACCCTGGCAAAAGGTGAGCGTATAATTCAGGAGACCAGGACCTGGGATGAGCATGAGCAGGTCACCATGAGCATGCGCTCCAAGGAAGAAGCCCATGACTACCGTTACTTCCCGGATCCGGACCTGCCTCCGTTACGCATAGACCCGGCCTGGGTGGAGAGGGTGTGCAGGAGCCTCCCCGAACTCCCCGATCAGGCGCGCCGCCGCCTGTCGGAGGAATACAACCTGAGACGGTATGATGCCCTTCTGCTCACGGCATCCCGGGATATCCTGGATTTCTTTGATGATTGTGTTGCTCAATACCCCAAACCCAAGGTACTGGCCAAATGGATCACCGGCGACCTGGCCCGGCTTCTGAACCGGAACAAGCTGGAGATCAAGGAGAGCAAGATAACGCCGGCATCGCTGGTCGGTCTCCTCCGGCTTTTGGAAGAAGGAACCATAAGCGGGACCATCGCCAAGGCGGTTTTGGCGGAGATGTTTACCACCGGTGAATCCCCGGATAAGATTGTAAGGGAGCGGGGGCTGACTCAGATATCCGATGAACAGGAAGTGCGGGCCCTGGTCGGGGACGTCATCGCCGAGAACTCCAGAGCAGTGGCGGAGTTTCAAAAGGGGAAGGATCGTGCTCTGAGATTCTTGATGGGTCAGGCCATGAAGGCCAGCGGGGGAAAAGCCAACCCGGAACTGGTCTACCGGCTCCTCAGGGAGGAACTTTCCGGCCGGTAGACAAGCGTCGGTGCCTGCTCCGGGAGCCGCCGACCTGCAGGCGGGGGCGGAAAATCACGATGCGACCTTCGACCGGAATAGAAATAACAGATGAGACCCTGATGAACAGTTGACCCTGACCGGCGCCGTACAGGGCTTACCCCACCTACCCCCTGAATGCCCGGGAACGGACATTCTCCATTTTACCAAGTCGGATTAATCACGATTGCCACACCGCTTGTTGGCTTTTTCACAAGATTTCTGGCCGGAGGCTCGGCCTTTCTGATATAATACTGTGCATGAAGATTCGGGAAAGGGAGGAAAGGCCGTTGGCTTTAACCGAAAAAGATGTTGAACGCCTGGCCGTTTTGGCCCGGATAAACCTTACCGCAGAAGAGAAGGAAACATTCGCCCGGCAGATGAGTTCGATCTTGGATTCTGCGGCTGTGCTCGATGAGCTGTCCACCGACGGGATAGAGCCGCTCATCTATGTCCTTTCTCAACATAACGTAATGCGGGATGATAAAGTGCGTCCCTCCCTCACCAATGATGAGGCTCTGGCCAATGCCCCTCTTAAAGAGGATGCGATGTTCAAGGTGCCGAGATTGATATAAGGAGGAACCCCTGGTGAATCTCTACCAGTTAACAGTTTATAAAGCAGCAGAAATGTTAGCCCGGCGGGAGATTACAGCGCAGGAAGTTTTGGAATCCATCTCCCGGCGGATTGACCTGGTTGAAAATAAGATCAAAGCCTTCATTACTCTTACCCTGGATCAGGCAGAGAAGAAGGCAGGGGACCTTGACGGCCGTAATGAAATCACGGGTCTGGCAGGGATCCCCTGTGGTGTGCAGGATAACCTCTGTACGAGAGGAGTAACAACCACCTGTGCTTCGAAGATGCTGGAAGGCTTTATTCCCCCATACGATGCCACGGCAGTAGGCAGGCTGAAGGCGGCGGGGGCCGTTATGGTAGGCAAGCTGAACATGGATGAGTTTGGCATAGGGGGCTCTACCGAAAAGTCCGGCTTCCACTCCACCAACAATCCCTGGGATCCCACCCGGGTTGCCGGCGGTTCTTCCGGGGGAGCAGCCGCTGCGGTGGCGGCCGGGGAGGTGTATTACGCCTTGGCTTCGGATACCGGTGGCAGCCTGAGACAGTCCGCTGCTTACTGTGGGGTAGTGGGGATGAGACCCACCTATGGCCGGGTTTCCCGTTACGGTTTGGTGGCTGTTGCTTCATCCATGGATCAGGTGGGGCTGGTGGCCAGGAACGTTACCGACTGTGCTCTGGTGCTGAACGTCATCTGTGGTTACGATGATCTTGATTCCAACAGCCTGGAGGCGGAGGTGCCTGATTACCGGAATTATCTGGGGCACAGCCTAAAAGGGATGAGGATCGGGTTCCCCCGGGAGTATTTACAGAACGACGTTGATGGACCCGTTAGGGAGGCGGTAAAAAAAGCCCTGTTGAAGTACGAAGAGCTGGGAGCGGTGGTGGAAGAGACCAGTCTTCCCCACAGCAAGTATGCCCTTCCCGTCTTCCGCTTGCTGGCATCAGCGGAAGCCAGTTCCAACCTGGCCCGCTTTGATGGGGTGAGGTACGGTCACCGGGACGAAGAGGCCGGAGACATAGCGGAGATGATGAGCAGTTCCCGCGGTCGGGGCTTGGGACCGGAAGTGAAGCGTAACATCCTGCTGGGAACCTATGTCCTGAGCAAGGAGCATTATGATGCTTATTATTTACGGGCGATGAAAGTGCGGCGGCTGATCAAGGAAGACTTTGACCGGGCTTTTGAAAAATATGATCTTCTGGTTGCGCCGACTACGGTTGCGGTTGCTTTTTCCCACGGTGAAAGGAATGAAGACCTGTCAGGCATGCTCACCGTACCGGCCAGCCTGGCGGGTATCCCGGCCATGTCCATCCCCGGCGGGATGGTAGACGGTCTGCCGGTGGGACTGCAGCTGATGGGGCCGGCGCTGGCGGAAGGAACCCTGCTTAGGGCGGCCTATGCCTTTGAGCAGGCTACAGATTACCATTTGCGCACACCCGTACTGGAGGTATAGATTATGACCGGTAAATATGAAGCGGTAATAGGCCTGGAAGTGCATGTGGAGCTGAAAACTAATGCCAAAGCCTTTTGCGGCTGCGAGCTTTCCTTTGGAGCTTTACCCAACAGCCATGTATGTCCCGGCTGCCTGGGAATGCCGGGTGCCATACCGGTTCTTAACCGGGAACTGGTGGAATACGCGATTAAAACCGGCCTGGCCTTGAACTGCCAAATAGCCGGCTACTGCAGGTTTGACCGAAAAAACTATTTTTACCCGGATCTCCCAACAAACTACCAGATATCTCAACTCGATCTACCTATTGCCAGTGCGGGGTACCTGGAGATTGAAAACGAAGGGGTTAAGAAAAAGATCGGTATCAACCGGGTGCACATGGAAGAGGATGCAGGAAAGCTGGTGCATCAAGGCAGTATAATGACGACCCCCTATTCCCTGGTAGATCTGAACCGAGCGGGAACGCCGCTGCTGGAGATTGTTTCTGAACCCGATATCAGGTCTCCCCGGGAGGCCAGTATGTATATGGAAAAACTACGTTCGATCCTTTTGTTCCTGGGAGTTTCCGACTGCAAAATGGAAGAGGGGTCCCTGCGCTGTGATGCCAACATATCAGTGAGACCACGGGGTCGGGAAAGATTGGGTACCAGGACCGAGATAAAGAACCTGAATTCCTTCCGGTCGCTGGAGCGGGCTGTGGAGTACGAAATCAAGCGGCAGATCGAGGTCCTGGAGGACGGTGGAGAATTGGTTCAGGAAACCCGCACCTGGGATGAGGACCGGCAGGTCACCTTGAGCATGCGTTCCAAGGAAGAAGCTGAGGATTACCGTTATTTCCCGGATCCGGACCTGCCCCCCGTTATAATTGACCGGGAATGGATAGAGAGGGTACGTGAGACCCTGCCGGAACTTCCGGATCAGGCCCGCGAGCGCTTGATAACCGAGCATAACCTGTCGTCGTATGACGCCAATCTTCTTACCATGTCCAAGGAGGTTCTGGACTTCTTTGATGCCTGTGTTGCCGAGTACAATGAGCCCAAGTTGATAGCCAACTGGGTCATGGGAGAGCTGAGCAGACTGCTTAACCAGAACAACATGGAGATCAAGGATTGCAGGATCACTCCTTCGTCCCTGGCGGATATGCTTAAGCTCCTGGAACAGGGGACCATAAGCGGTAAGATTGCCAAAGTAGTCTTTGAGGAGATGTTCAACACCGGTGATGCACCCGAGAAGATCGTAAAAGATCGGGGGCTGATACAGATCTCGGATGAATCGGCCATAAAAGCAATAGTGGATGAAGTCATTGCCGGAAATCCAAAGGTAGTGGAAGACTTCAAGAACGGCAAGGGCAAAGCCCTCGGATTCCTGGTGGGTCAGGTGATGAAAGCCAGCAAGGGTAAGGCCAACCCGGAAGTAGTCAACCGGCTCCTTAAGGAGGAGCTGTCTCGCCCCTAATCCTTTTCCCCTTGAATCCGGTATTTCCCGGTCGTGCCGACCCATTCAAACCCCGGCAGTTTCCGGAAATGGGAGGACTGATATGGCATGACCCGGGGTGGTATCTGCCGCAGCTGTGCGAAGCTATTAATTAATGGTATAATTCAAAAATCAGCCGGCATGGTTTTATATATTGTTGTGGAATTATTAACCATTAAATTGGATTTATCATAATATACTGAAAATGTCAGGTTATGTTAGCGAGGGAAAGGAGTGGAATTGATTGCCAATCACTCTTACTGGAAAGGAATGGTTTTTGGAGGAGGGTGCCAAAGTCTATATTGTGGACACCACTTTGCGTGACGGGGAACAGACCGCCGGGGTGGTATTTTCAAATGAGGAAAAGATTCAAATCGCCAGGTATCTTGATGAGCTGGGGGTTGATCAGATCGAGGCCGGTATTCCGGTGATGGGCGGCGATGAGAAGAAGTGCATCCGCGAGATTGTTGAGATGGGCCTGAAGGCCAGCATAATGGCCTGGAATCGCGCGGTAATCAATGATATCAAAGAATCAATTGAATGCGGTGTTGATGCGGTTGCCATATCCATCTCGGCTTCGGATATTCATATAGAGTATAAGCTGCAGACTACCAGGGAGGATGTCCTTAAGCGCATGGCAGATGCGGTCAAGTTTGCCAAGGACCAGGGACTGTATGCATCAGTTAATGCCGAGGATGCTTCCCGGGCTCATATGGATTTTCTGGTGGAGTTTGCCCTGACTGCCAAACACTGCGGAGCTGATCGTCTCCGCTTCTGTGATACCGTGGGTATACTTGATCCCCTGACTACCTATCACAAGATCAGCACCTTGGTTAACTCGGTGGGGCTGGATATAGAGATGCATACCCACAATGATTTTGGGCTGGCAACTGCCAACTCCCTGGCCGGGGTCTATGCCGGTGCCGGGTATGTGGGGGTAACCATAAACGGTCTGGGAGAAAGAGCCGGAAATGCCTCCCTGCAGGAGGTAGTTATGGGATTGAAACACCTTATGGGGCTGGATTTAAGATTTAAGACCGAGATGTTCCGTGAAGTGGCAGAGTACGTGGCCCGGGCTTCAGGAAGGACCCTGTCTCCGGCCCATCCCATCGTGGGGACCAACATTTTTGCTCATGAATCCGGAATCCACGGAGACGGGGTGCTTAAGAACCCCATGAACTATGAAGCCTTTTCCCCCCAGGAAGTGGGGCTGGAACGCCAGATCGTTATCGGCAAGCACTCGGGAACCAACGCATTAAAAGCCAAGTTTATCGAGTATGAGATAGACCTCACCGACGAACAGGCCAAGGATCTGCTGGCGTTGGTCAGAGCCACGGCCATTGAGCTGAAAAGGCCGCTGTTTGATAAAGAACTGGCGGCATTATATGAAAATTACATGAAGGGGAGAGAAAAGTAAATTGGGCAAAACGATCGCAGAAAAAATCCTGTCTATGAAGTCCGGTGTTGATGCCAGGGCCAATGACATTGTGATAGCCGATCTTGATTTTGTTATGGGGCAGGACGGGACCTCCCCCCTGGCTATACAGGCCTTTGCCGAGATGGGAGGCCTTCGGATTTTCGACCCCGGGCGGGTGGCCATGGTCATTGACCACAGTGCCCCCAGCCCCCTGGAAGGGGTTTCTGCTCTCCACAAGAAGATGCGCGATTTTGCAGAGCGTTATGAGGTTATGCTCTACGATATTGGGGAAGGAGTCTGTCACCAACTGGTTCCCGAAAAGGGGCATGTAGCTCCTGGAACCCTGGTCATCGGGGCTGACAGCCATACCTGCACCTACGGGGCTCTAAATGCCTTTGCGACCGGGGTCGGTTCCACCGACCTGGCTGCAGGGATGATTTCCGGGAAGCTGTGGTTCAAGGTTCCCGAAACCTTTAAGTTTGTGCTCCATGGGGAGCTGCCGCCGGGGGTATTTTCCAAGGACCTCATCCTCTATCTGATTGGGGATGTTACTGCCGATGGAGCGACTTACATGGCAGCAGAATACGTGGGAGAGGCCATCAGGGCCCTGTCGGTGGAGGCTCGGTTTACCATCAGCAATATGGCGATTGAGATGGGGGCCAAGGTGGGATTGATGGAGGCCGACGAGAAGACGGAAGCCTGGGTCAAAGAGCACTCTTCCCTCCCCTATAAACCGGTATTTGCCGATCCCGATGCGGTTTATGCTCAGGTAAAGGAGTATGATGTGAGCAAACTGGAACCTCAGGTGGCCAAGCCTCATACCGTTGATAATGTCTCCCCGATTGGAGAGGTGGCCGGCATTGAGGTCCAGCAGTGTGTGATCGGCACCTGCACCAACGGCAGGCTGGAAGACCTTCGTATCGCTGCGACAATCCTGGAGGGGAAAAAGATTCATCCCCGCACCAGGTTGATTGTAGCTCCCTCCTCCCGTAAGGTTTTCCTGGATGCCATTCGGGAAGGGATTATCAGCACCCTGGTGGAAGCGGGAGCAGCCGTAGTAACCCCGGGCTGTGGTCCCTGTGTGGGAACTCACAACGGGGTGCCGTCGGACGGGGAAAATGTGATTGCCACCTCCAACCGGAACTTCAAGGGCCGCATGGGAAATAACAAGGCTTTCATATACCTGGGGTCACCGGCCACGGTGGCGGCCTCGGCGATAGCCGGGAAAATCAGCGACCCGAGAGAATACTGGAGGTAGGTGGATACTAATGAATTTCAGAGGTAAGGCTCACAAATTCGGCGATGACGTAAATACGGATTATATCATCTCGGGGCGATATAAGTTCAAGACCCTCGACATGAAGGAACTGGCAAAACATGTCATGGAAGACCTGGACCCCGAGTTTTATGCCAAGCTGAACAAGGGTGACTTCATTGTCGCCGGCAAGAATTTTGGCTGCGGTTCCTCTCGGGAGCAGGCACCCCTGGCGATAATCAATGCTGATATCAGCGCGGTTATTGCCAAGTCCTTCGCCAGGATTTTTTACCGCAATGCCATCAATACCGGTTTGCCGCTCCTGGAATGCGATACGGATCTGATTAATCCGGGAGATGAACTGGAGGTTGATCTGAGCCGGGGAATCGTACGGAATCTGACCCGGAATATGGATATACAAGTAACACCGCTGCCACCCGTTATGCTGAAGATACTATCCGAGGGTGGACTGGTGGAGCACTTTAAGAAGAATGGGACATTCAATTTGGAGTAAACAGGTTGTGGAGACAGGGCGAAGCCGGGGACTGTTCCCATGCTTCAAACATAATAAGCTGGAGGTTCTGAAACTTGGTAACGACAACGCATGGACAGAGAATACAGATTGAAAACAATCATCTCAAGGTTCCCGACCACCCGATTATTCCTTTCATTGAGGGCGACGGTACCGGGCCGGATATTTGGGCGGCGGCTTCCCGAGTTTTGGAGGCGGCCGTTGCCAAGGCTTACGGGGACAGCAGGTCAATCGTCTGGAAGGAGGTCCTGGCCGGGGAGAAGGCCTTTACAGAGACCGGCCAATGGCTGCCGGATGAGACCCTGGAAACCATCCGGCATTACCTGGTTGCCATTAAGGGTCCTCTTACCACTCCGGTGGGTGGCGGCATCCGTTCCCTCAATGTGGCCTTGCGGCAGGAGCTGGACCTATATGCCTGCGTCCGCCCTGTTCGCTGGTTTAAAGGGGTTCCTTCCCCGGTGAAAAGGCCATGGGACACGGATATGGTTATTTTCCGGGAGAACACCGAGGATATCTATGCCGGTATCGAATACCCCGTGGGATCCGAAGAGGCCGACAAGCTGCTGAGGTTTCTGCGAGAAGAGATGAAAGTTGACAAAATCAGGTTCCCCGATACTTCCGGCTTCGGTATCAAGCCGGTTTCCGAAGAAGGTTCCAAGCGGCTGGTGCGGGCCGCCATACGGTATGCCATCAAGGAGGGGCGAAAGAGTGTAACCCTGGTTCATAAAGGCAACATCATGAAGTATACCGAAGGAGCTTTCAAGCAGTGGGGTTATCAGGTGGCAGAAGAGGAATTCGGCAACCAGGTTTTCACCTGGAACCAGTACGATCTCATCAAGGAAGCAAAGGGTGAAGATGCTGCCAACCAGGCTCAGAGGATGGCCGAGTCCGAAGGTCGGATCATCGTCAAGGATGCCATTGCCGATATTTTCCTGCAGCAGATATTGACCCGGCCCCGGGAGTTCTCAGTGGTAGCCACCCTGAATCTAAACGGGGACTATATCTCCGATGCCCTGGCCGCTCAGGTAGGAGGCATTGGCATAGCGCCGGGTGCCAACATCAATTATGAAACCGGTCACGCCATATTTGAGGCCACTCACGGCACCGCTCCCAAATACGCCGGGCTGGACAAGGTGAATCCCTCCTCGGTAATACTCTCGGGGGAGATGATGCTCCGCTATCTGGGATGGGACGAAGCCGCTTCGCTGATAGTAACAGCCTTGGAAAGAACGATCGACAAGAAGGTTGTGACCTATGACTTTGCCCGCCTGATGGAAGGAGCCATCGAGGTCAAGTGCTCGCAGTTTGCAGATGAACTGATTAAAAATATGTGAGAACCGGAAGGTCCGGCAGCAACAGAAAAGATACTTAAAGGGGAGCCGAGGATGATGCCCGGTT
Organism: Syntrophothermus sp. DTU052; assembly: GCA_001512495.1. Taxonomy (GTDB): domain Bacteria; phylum Bacillota; class Syntrophomonadia; order Syntrophomonadales; family DTU052; genus DTU052. Next base: position 30,658 of record LFRU01000082.1, read on the forward strand.
CCCCTTTAATTATTCTCGACGATCCTGTGCATGGCCGGGGGGATGATGTTCACCGGAGTAAGCATAAATTTATTTGGAAAATGCTTGACAAAACCGATGGCAGAACTTATATTTAACTAGAAAGTTAGCCTTACCTAACAATGAGGTGTATCCGATGCCCAAAAAGTTGTCTCCATCAATGCAGGACTACCTGGAAACGATACTGGACCTTTCCTCAACCGATGACGAGGTTAGGATTACCGACATTGCCAACCGGCTCAATATATCCAAGGCCAGTACCAACCAGGCCATAGGAGGGTTGGTGAAGCGGGGCATGGTGACACACCGCCATTACGGACCGGTGACCTTGACCGAAATGGGGAGGTCGGAAGCGGAGAAGATCCGTTATCGCCACGATGTGCTGAAGAAACTGTTAATTGACGTAATGAAAGTAGACCCGGAAGTGGCGGAACAGGATGCCTGCTTAATGGAACATACCATAAGCCAGGAGACGTTAACCAAGCTGGTTAGTTTCATGGAGACTTATGTCGTTGGAAGGGAGGAGACCGAAATGCCGGAAAAGACCTATACCAGATTAAGTGATCTCATGGTGGGAACCAAAGCGATAATCAAGAAAATCGTGTCCAGCGGCAGCATTAAGAAAAGAATACTGGAAATGGGTCTCACCGTAGGGACCACGGTTGAGGTCAAGGGGGTAGCTCCCATGGGAGATCCGATTGATGTGCTGGTTAAAGGCTACCATTTGAGTCTCCGCAAAAAGGAAGCGTCGTTAGTTTTGGTGGAGGTGGTATGATTCTTATTTTGCAATAAAGTTAGGCAAACCTAACATAACCGGGAGGGTTATTATGAGCATTGTGCTGGAAAAGAGACCGGAGCGTGAGAAAAGACCGGCCCCCATTACCGTGGCGGTAGCGGGGAATCCCAACAGCGGCAAAACCTCAATTTTCAATAATTTAACCGGATCCCACCAGCAGGTGGGCAACTGGCCGGGGGTTACAGTGACCAAGAAGGAAGGTCAGTTGGTGATGGGATCGACCAAGGCCCGTATTGTTGACCTGCCGGGAATTTACAGCCTAGGGGCCTACAGTGAAGACGAAATGGTAGCGCGGGATTACATCCTGAGCGGGGAGCCTGATGTAATTATTGATGTTGTGGATGCGGGAAACATAGAGCGCAACCTTTATCTTACCACCCAAATGCTGGAAGCGGGCGGAAATATCGTCATTGCTCTAAATATGCTGGATGAGGCCAGGAGACAGAACATTCATATTGATGTACGTGCTCTGGCTGACCGTTTGGGGATTCCGGTGGTACCGACGGTTGCCCGTTTGCAGCAGGGTATGAAGGAACTGGTGGAGGCTGTGCTGGAAGACGCCGGGCAATCCAAACCCAAGCCGTTTCGCATCTACTATGGAGAATTGATTGAATCCGAACTGGAGATCCTGGAAGAGCTGGTGAAAACGGTTCCTGAACTAACGGCCCGTCTCCATCCCCGCTATGTGGCGGTCAAACTCTTGGAGGATGAGGATTGGCTGCATAAGAAGATTGAGGCCCTGAACGGGGATACGCGGGAGCGCCTTATGATGGCCGCCGGCGACAGCATTAACCGCCTCAGGAAGCATTACGGGGAGGATCTTGATTCCGCCCTGATAGAACAGCGATACAGTTTTATTGCCGACCTCTTAAAAGGAGTTGTGACCAGGTCGGAGGACAAAAAGGAAAAAGATACCTTTACAGAAGTTGTTGACCGGGTGGTCCTCAATCGTTACCTGGGAATCCCGATATTTTTGTTGGTGATGTTCGGAATGTTCCAGACCACCTTTACTCTTGGCGCTCCATTGAGCGATATGATCGAGACCTTCTTTGCCTGGTTGGGAGGTTGGGTTGCGGGAGGAATAAGCAGTCCGCTGATGTCTTCACTTATTGTGGATGCTGTGATCGGCGGGGTGGGATCGGTCCTGGTCTTTGTGCCTCCCATCTTCCTGTTATTCCTCATAATATCCATATTGGAGGACAGTGGTTATATGGCACGAGCCGCCTATATAATGGACCGGTTCATGCAGAATCTGGGGTTGCACGGCCGCTCTTTTATTCCTCTATTGATCGGGTTTGGCTGTAACGTGCCCGCGGTAATGGCGGCCCGTTCCCTGGAAAATAAGGGGGATCGGCTGACCACGATTCTGATAGCGCCCCTGATGTCATGTGCGGCGCGGCTCCCGGTTTATGTCTTGTTTGTCGGTATCTTTTTCACTGCCTATCAGGGGCTGGCGGTTTTCTCGCTATATCTCTTGGGCATAGTGCTGGCGATTATTGCCGCTCATTTGTTTAAGAAGTTCCTGTTCCGGGGGGAGGAGGCCCCGTTTATATTGGAGATCCCACCATACCGCATCCCAACCCTGAAAACGGCTCTGCTGCATATGTGGGAGCGGGGAAGTCAATTCCTTAAAAAGGCGGGAACCATAATCTTTGCGGCGGTGGTTCTGGTGTGGGCTATGTCCAATCTACCGTGGGGCGTGGAATATGCCAGTCAGGAGAGCCTCATGGGTATGATGGGCAGTTGGTTGGCCCCGGTTTTTGAACCGTTGGGATTCGGTACCTGGCAGGCGGCCTCGGCTCTCATATTCGGCCTTCTGGCCAAAGAGATAGTGGTGGGAACCTTGGCGGTGGTCTACGGCGCCGGCGAAGTCGGCCTGGCGGCTGCCATCTCCAGTGCTTACACCCCGTTGAGCGCTTTCAGCTTTATGGTCATGGTGCTGGTATACAGCCCGTGTGTGGCCACCATTGCCGCCATCAGGAGGGAAACCGACTCCCGCGGGTGGACTGCTTTCGCCATCGGTTACAGTCTGGTTTTGGGATGGGTGTTAGCCCTTACGGTATACCAAGGCGGAAAACTGCTTGGTTTAGGATAATTTGAGGGGAGGGATCTCGGGTGGAAACTGTTATTATCTTGATTATTGGGGCACTGGCTTTGTTTTTGATCATAAAAAGAGTCTTCTCACGGTCCGGCAGGTCCAGCGGGTGCGACGGGCCATGCAACTGCGGTTGCGGGGATTACTCATGCACATACAACACGAACCCGGATACGGATGTGACGGGTTCGAACAAGTAGAACAAAACGGGGACCAGCGGGGGGAGCACTGTGCGGTGCTCCCCCTTCTCGCCCTGGAATCAGAAAAAGCTGTCTCTGCCTGATTTTCACAACGTAAGACCGTACCTGTTTGGTTTTCCCTGAGATACCATACATATCCTGACCAGTAAACGCGATTTTCCGAGTAAAGTTGGGGCAACCAGACAAGAATAATGAAGGAGCACTTTCTGCATATAAGGGGGTAAACAGGTGTCCATGGTTGAAATGGCCGGAGGCATCAAGGCCGAACCCTATCCGGCCGTAGTAGGAGATCAGGTTCATATTATCTATTCCGGCCTTCTCGCCCAATCGGGGGCTGACAAGGTTTTTGTGCATATTGGCTACGGGGACAAGTGGGAAGACAGGAACGACTATGAGATGAAGCACACCGACGAAGGCTGGGAGGCTACGATAAAAATCCATCGCGGCGGACAGTTGAACTTCTGTTTCAAGGACCGGGCCAACAACTGGGACAATAATCGGGGCTGCAACTGGAGCTATCAGATTGATCCCAGCCGTTTCAAGCAATAGCGTGAAGGAGGTGTGACTTTGGCCAGAGCGGAAATTGAGGGTGGAGTAATCGCCACTCCGGTTCCCATCACTGCCGGTGAATCCGTACACATCATTTACACCGGTCTTTTGTCAGAAAAGGGGGCGGATCGTGTTTATCTGCATGCCGGTTACGGTCCCAACCACGATTGGAGCAGGGTGCATGACTATGAAATGACTCGCAGCAAATGGGGCTGGGAAGCGGTAATTGATATAGAGGATAAGGGCAGGTTTAATTTCTGCTTCCGCGACAGCGCCAACAACTGGGACAATAATAACGGCCGCAATTGGAGCTATCAGGTTCACAACGGACGCCTCTCCTAGCCCTGGTTAATGGCCCCGGCTTTCAGAATCATAATTTGACGGTAAAAAGCTCATTCTATGGAATGAGCTTTTCTGTTACAGGAGGAATGCTATGAGAGTCGCCATGCTTACCTGGGAATACCCTCCTCGGATAGTAGGGGGCCTGGCCATGCACGTTTACGATCTGTCAACTGCTCTCGCCCGCAGCGGGATGGAGGTGACGGTGATTACCGTAAATGATCAGGGCTTGGCAGAAAGGGAAGAATTGGAGGGAGTCAGGCTCATCCGGGTATACCCGTACGACCTGCCTTCCAGGGATATAGTCAACTGGGCAGTTCAGCTTAATGTGGCCATGCTGGAAAAGGCCGTTCAGGAAATCAATCGGGAGGGACCGTTTCATTTAGTCCATGCCCATGACTGGTTGGTAGCATACGCCGGCCGGGCATTAAAACACTCGCATCAGATACCCCTGATTGCTACTATTCACGCTACCGAGCACGGTCGTAATAACGGGCTTCATAACGATGTCCAGCGCGACATCAGCAACATCGAGTGGTGGTTAACCTATGAGGCCTGGAAAGTCATCTGCTGCTCCAGGTACATGGTAGATGAATTGAGCCGGGTCTTTAACCTTCCCCGGGACAAGATTGTGCACATTCCCAATGGTGTTCACGCAGCCCGGTTCAGGGAGCGCCAGGTTCTGGCCGATTTCAAAAACCGATTCGCTCTCCCCCACGAGAAGATCATCTATTACATCGGTCGGCTGGTGCGGGAAAAGGGGGTTCAGGTGCTGATTGATGCGGCTTTCAAGGTGCTCGCCCATGAACCCAACGCCAAGTTCGTTATCGCCGGCACCGGCCCCTATGAGAACTACCTCCGCAACAAAGCCCGTGATATGGGATTGGGCGATAAGATGCTCTTTACCGGTTACCTCAGCAACGATGACCGGGATATGCTCTACCTGATAGCCAGCGTTGCCGTCTTTCCCAGTCTCTATGAACCTTTCGGCATAGTAGCGTTGGAAGCCATGGCCGCAGGTACACCGGTGGTAGTATCGGACAGCGGCGGTCTGGCCGAGATCGTTAAACATGAAGGGGATGGATTACACGCTATAACCGGTTCTGCCAGTTCTCTGGCTGACCAGATATTGAGGATATTGAAGAACGATTTCCTGGCCAAAAAACTCCGAGAAAATGCTCTGCAGAAGATAAAAACCATGTATGACTGGCGGGTAATCGCTCGGAAAACCATTGATGTGTATGAGACGGTGGTCCAAGAAAACTCTGCCCGATTGCGGGGCACCGGCCATACGTCCTGGAGGCGTCACGGGCTAAAAAGTACAACTACCGGGGCAAGGGGGTGATCAGTTGAAGGCGGTAGTGATGGCTGGCGGCGAAGGGACACGCCTCAGGCCACTTACCTGTAATATGCCCAAGCCGATGATGCCGGTGTTCGACAAACCGGTGATGGAATACAGCCTGGAGTTATTGAGAAAGCACGGTATTAAGGATATTGCGGTCACCCTGCAGTATCTGCCGGGTGCGGTTGAGGGGTATTTTCAGGACGGCCGGGATATGGGGTTGAATATCATATACTTTATTGAGGATACCCCACTGGGAACCGCGGGCAGTGTCAAGAACGCCGAAGAATTCCTGGATGAAACCTTCATGGTTATCAGCGGAGACGCTCTGACCGATTTTCCACTCGATGAGGCCTTTGAATTTCACCGCTCCCGGGGAGCCTTGGCGACTTTGGTGCTGACCAGGGTAGAATCGCCCCTGGAGTATGGTCTGGTGCTTACCGACCAGGAGGGTCGAATACGGCGCTTTCTGGAAAAGCCTTCCTGGGGGGAGGTTTTCAGCGATACGGTTAACACCGGGATATACATCCTGGAGCCGGAAGCCCTGCAGTATGTGAAACCGAAAACCCGGTTCGACTTTTCCCGGGACCTGTTTCCCTTTTTCCTGGCCCAGGGCAAGGCCCTGTATGGGTGTATCCTGCAGGGATACTGGTGTGATATCGGGAACTGCCGGCAGTACCGTCAGGTCCATATTGATATTTTGAACGGCATGGTGAAAGTGGATATCCCCGGTGAGCGAGAAGGCAACATCATAATTGGGAAAGGCAGCCATATTGCTTCCCGGGTACGCATGGAAGGCCCCTTATACATTGGCGCCAATTCCTATGTTGCTTCCGGGGCCCGCATCCTGCCCTATACAGTACTGGGACAGGGAGCCCTGGTGGAGCCGAATGCCTCGATAAAGAGGTCGGTTATCGGGCAGGATTCCTTGATTGGCACCGGGGTTGAGATCAGAGGTGCCATCCTGGGGGAGAGAGTCAAGGCCAAAACCCGGAGTTCAATTTTTGAAGGCGCAGTCATCGGCGATGGAACAATTATCGAGGAAGATGTGGTAATTAAACCTGATGTCAAAATATGGCCGCAGAAGGTGATTGAAGCCGGTACGGTGGTAAGCGAGAATGTGGTCTGGACAGAAAGAGTACCCCGCAGCATATTTACTCGCCGGGGAATTGCCGGTGACGTTAACGGGCAGCTGGCGCCGGAACGGCTGGCGCAGTTGGGAAGGGCCGTTGGGACCCTCCTGCCCCTTGATTCAAGAGTGGTGGTGGGATATGACTGGTCGACCCCCGGCCGGATGGCCAAGCAGTCCCTGGAAGTTGGCCTCATGGCTTCCGGCTTGGAGATTATAGACATAGGTCGGGTCCCGGTGACTGCTCTTCGCTTTGCTGCCAGTGAGTTAAAAGGCCGGCATGGGTTTCACCTGATGTCCAGGGGGGACCAACTGCTGGTCAAGATCGTCAACCAGCAGGGAATCGATCTTACGAGATCTGAAGAACGCAAGATTGAGAACCTCCTTAACCGGGAGGAGTACCGCCCGGTGGTGGCCGAGCGGATCCGGGAACCCAAATATGTCCCGGATATGGTGGGAGCCTATCTCAACAGTATTGTTCAGGAGCTTGACCCCCCTCTGATTGCCCGTCAACGGTTTCGAGTAGCAGTGGGTGCTGACAGCATCAGGCTCACCGATCTGGCAGTAAAGCTGCTGGACCGGATAGACTGTGATGTGGTCCGGGTGGATGTCAGCAGTCACCGGTCACCAATTGACGGGGATACAGAGGTGGCGGTCAACAATCTGGTCTCCGCGAGCTCCCGATACGGAGCAGATCTGGGCATTCATCTGAGCAGCGGCGGACAGCAACTGTGTCTCATATCACCGAAAGGGCAGGTTATAAGGGATGAGTATCTGCTGGCGGTTACTTCTCTGCTTTTTGCTGAACGTTACGGTGCTGTTTACCTACCATCCGATGCCCCCCTGGTTATTGAACGCTTTGCCAGGCAGATGGGGAAAGAGGTGAGGAGAACCCGGGCGGCCGCCGGTGAATTCATGAGCAAGCTGGTGGAGGGGGGTGAGTGGGAACAGCTCCGATTCTACTGGGACGGTTTTTACCTGACGGGAAAGCTGCTGGAGCTGATGGCCCGGCTGGATGCAAGTCTGGATGAACTGCTGACCGGGCTGCCCCTGTTCTTCTACGACAAAAGAGAGCTTCCTGTTTCCTGGAGGCAGAAGGGGAGGGTAATACGACGCCTGGCGGAGACCTCCACCGGTAACGGGGCCCAGGATCTTGAAGGGATCCGGCTGTGGAGTGAAGCGGGGAGCAGTCTCATCCTGCCCGATGAGGACCGTCCCATCTGCCGAATCTACTCGGAGGCTTTCTCTCAGGAAATAGCGCGCTCTCTGAGCGACTTCTGTGTTGAGGCAATAACGAAGATATGTCAGGAAGAGGAATAATCTGTGGGGGATAGATTTACACGATCTACCCATGCTATAGAATGAGTACCCAGGATAGGAGGTAGAAATATGCCGGAGTTAAGGCAGGAGCCGCTCAGCAGGCGGTGGGTCATAATATCAACCGAGCGGGCCAAAAGACCTCAGGATTTTAAGCCAAAATCGATTGAATCCCATGCTGGTGACTGTGTGTTCTGTGCCGGCAATGAAGAAAAAACACCCCCTGAGATATGGGCTTATCGTTCATCGGGAACCGGCCGGGACCAACCGGGATGGTGGGTGCGGACCATTCCCAATAAATTCCCGGCTCTTGGTATTGAAGGGGAAATGAATGAAATAGTAGATGGTGTTTACAAAACAATCAACGGCATCGGTGCCCATGAGGTGATTGTTGAGACTCCCAAACACCAGGTGGAGTTCTTTCATCACCCGGTCCAGCAGATAGAAGAGATTATCAGGATGTGGCGGGATCGTTACCTGGACCTGCGTCAGGATAAAAGGTTAAAGTACATCCTGGTGTTCAAAAATGAAGGCTCGGAAGCCGGGGCTTCGCTGGAACATGCTCATAGTCAGCTTGTGGCCCTGCCTCTCCTGCCCAAGGCGATACAGGAGGAAATAGAAGGACTCAAAATGCACCTGGAGAGCACCAACCGTTGTCTGTTCTGTGATATGGTTTTGCAGGAAAGAGAGGCCGGAACCAGACTGGTAACCGAATCCGACACTATGCTGGCCTTCTGTCCCTATGCCTCTCGCTTTCCTTTTGAGACCTGGATCGTTCCCAAACGGCACGAACCTGATTTTGGTCTGATTCCGGAGAACGAGGTTCATGATCTGGGGAAAACCCTAAGAGAAGTGTTGGTCAAGTTTTCTCTGGTCCTGGGGAGTGCCCCCTATAACCTCTTGCTGCATTCCACACCGGTTAATGTGGACATCAAGGTATCCTATCACTGGCATATAGAAATTCTTCCGCGTTTGACCAAAACCGCGGGTTTTGAGTTTGGTACAGACATTTATATAAATCCCACCCCTCCGGAGGTGGCGGCCGAATCCCTAAAGCGTTATCACTGATTACGAAGGTTCCGGGCCTGACCCTGGAAGCTTTGATTTTTGAGGCTTGGAAAGGAGCGATTTATGAGTAGATGAAGATACTGATAGCTGCATCAGAGATGACACCCTTCGCGAAGACGGGTGGGTTGGCAGATGTGGTGGGATCTCTGCCCAAGGAGTTAAAAAACCTGGGACACGATGTCCGGGTGGTCATCCCCTGCTACAAGGAGATTTTGGGGGGGGAGTACCTCACCGATCTTCCGGTTCCCATGGACGGTCATCTGGAAACTGCAATCATTCGTCATGCTGCGATAAAATCTCGTAACAGCGAAATACCGGTTTACCTGGTGAACAACTACAAGTATTTCTACCGGGACCGGATGTATGGGTATAGTGATGAGTTCGACCGCTTCAACTTCTTCACCAAGGCCAGCCTGGCGATGCTTCCTTATATCGCTTTTCAGCCGGATGTGATCCACTGTAATGACTGGCATACAGCCCTGATTCCCCTGTTCTTAAAAGTAAAATTTATAGAGGAACCGTTCTTTCAGAAGATGGCCACCATCTTCACCATACACAACCTGCAGTACCAGGGAAAGTTTCCCCCGGGAGTCTTGAGGGCCCTGGCTCTAGATGATTCCTTCTTTACTCCCGAAGAACTCGAGTATTACGGGGAAGTAAACTTTATGAAGGCGGGAATCCTGTACGGCGATGTCATCAACACTGTGAGCAAGAAATATGCCACCGAGATTCAAACCGCGGAACTGGGAGAAGGCCTGGACGGACTGCTGCGGAAACGAGCCCTGGATCTGTACGGCATTTTGAATGGTCTCGATTACGATGAGTTTAACCCCAGTAAAGATGAGAAAATTTATGTAAACTACGATGTTAATTCGCTGGATAAGAAGCGGGAAAACAAGTACCGCTTGCAGAAGGAACTGGGTCTCAGCATGGGTGATATTCCTCTGATCGGGATCATCACCCGCCTGGCATCTCAAAAGGGACTGGACCTGATTGCCGCGATTATCGACCAGATAATTGGTCTGGGCATCCAATTTGTATTGTTGGGAACCGGCGAGGATTACTATGAAAAGTTGTTTGCCGACGTCAAGATGCGTTATCCTCAGCAGACATCCATCAATCTGGGATTTGATGCGGTATTGGCTCAGAAGATCTACGCGGGCTCCGACATCTTTCTGATGCCTTCGCGATTTGAACCATGCGGACTGGGACAGCTTATTTCCCTGCGTTACGGCACGATCCCGGTAGTCAGGCGCACCGGCGGTCTGGAAGATACCATAAAGAATTATGATCCGGAAACCGGTTACGGTAATGGATTTGATTTCGTGGAATATGTTCCGGACAGTCTTCTTGAGGCTTTGAACCGGGCGGTTACTCTCTACAGAACCAATCCCAAAGCATGGAGAAAACTGGTTCGATCAGCAATGAATATGGACTTCTCCTGGAACCGTTCGGCGATTAAATACCTGGAACTGTACGAGAAGGCCATCAACAAACACAAAATGCATATAAGAGCGGTTTAACAACCGGCAACCAAACCAGTTAAACAAGGGGTTGCCACTTGTTTGCTAGGGTTTGGATTTTTTGCGGTTAAGAGCAATTACCTGGTATTATAGAATTAATAACCAAAGTGGTTTGAGAGGAGGGAGGCGTTTGATCAGAATAAGAGAAATAATGTCCAGTCCGGTAATTACGGTCTCACCCCGCAATTCTATTCAGGAAGCTCTGGAGATAATGAGGGAAAACGACACCCGACGCCTGCCGGTGACTGATGGGGGAAAACTGGTAGGAATATTGGTTCAGCACGATATTGAAAAGGCGTTGCGCAGCCCGGGCAGGATACCACATACCCCGGTAGAATGGGTAATGACCAAAAGAGTTCATTATGTGTCCCCGAAGCAGACGGTAACAGATGCTGCCCGCCTGATGACGGTTTATAAGATTAGTGCCCTGCCGGTAATTGATTCCGGAAATCTGGTGGGTATCATAACTGATACGGACCTGCTGCACCTGTTGATTAGATTGATGGAACAGAAGGAATCCGATTAACTGATTATTCCGCTACCCACCCGGGACGCCCGTACCTGCAGCCGTACTGCAGTTTGGTTATCATCATACATGATAGAAAATTAGAAGGCCCACAGGCAATCTATATCAAAACCGGTAAGAACCGAATCTGAAGCTCACGAATGAGCAGGAAGCCTGTGGGCCTGATGGAAGCCAGCGACAAAAACTCCTGAAAAGGAGCGATCAGGATTTATTCCACCTGAAGTGGAGACCTGACCTGCTGTCCGAAGACCAGTCGCTGGCTTCTGGGTATATTATGACCACTGCTCCAGGATTCTATGCAGAAAAAATAGCTGTTTTGCAAGAGTATTGGGCTGGGGTTGGACCGGACCGTGGGGCGATTAAACGGCAGTAGAAGACCCGCAGATTCCCGAATCAAATCGATATACTGAAATCGAAATTGAAGCTCTGGGAAGAGCTGGGACATCTGCGGGTCAGCTGGAGACCAGCGGCTGATACTCCACGAAGGAGTGTCCAGGAATTACTCCACAAGGGGAAACCTGGGCTTTGGGTCCGAAGACCAGAGCCGCCGGACTCTACCGGTATTATGACCAAGGGATTGCAAGTATATACGATATTAAAATGGAATTTTATGTATAGAATAATGATTTGCAAAATAATGAGGGGTCAGAGAAGGCCCGATTTGCTTCTGAAGCCGCGAGCCCGATTGCGATTCTGCAGGGATTGACCAGGCTCAATTCTCTCAGCATTATTTTCGAGAATTGAGCCTTCAATTTTTGCAAACGTTTTATCGGCCGGGAAGTTGAAAGCGGAGCAAGCCCAATTATTTCTTAATTTTTGTTAATCGCAAAATATTTATCGAAAAACAATAAATATTTATTGATTAATGAGCGATGAGCGGCTACAATATTTATAGGCTTAACATCAGGGAGGCTGTTGCATGTACAAAACCAGTTTTGTTCACTATCTCACCAAACTGCTGGTAGACATAATGTTTTACGGTGGGATCGTCTGCTGTATACTGGTGCCGTTTTTGGTCAAATGGGGCAGCAGCTATTTTGGTTATGAAAAGAGCATCGTATTTCCATTTAGCATTATTCTGTTAGGTTCAGGCATTGCTGCGGTTTACATCATGTATAACCTCAAGTCGATGTTTAAAACCCTCCTGGGGGGTAATCCGTTTGTTTGGGAGAATGTCAACTGTTTTCGGAAACTGGCTGTAGCCAGCTTTGTAATCGCGATACTTTTTTTGGTCAAGTGTTTCTTCTGGTTTACGATAGCCACGGCGTTAATCGTTCTGGTCTTCGTCATCGCCGGCCTCTTCTGCCTGACCCTGAAAGATGTTTTTAAGCAGGCCGTTCATTACAAAGAAGAAAACGATTATACCGTGTGAGGAAGTGAAGCAGAGATGCCGATAAAAGTTAATCTCGATGTAATGATGGCCAAACGAAAAATCGGCCTTATGGAACTGGCCGAAAAGATTGACATATCCCCCGCCAACCTCTCAATACTGAAAAACAACAAGGCCAGGGCTATCCGGTTCTCAACCCTGGAGGCAATATGCAGAGCACTGTCCTGCCAACCGGCTGATATTCTGGAATATGAGGAGGATGAAGATGGAAAAGACCTTACAGAATAAGCTGTTGTTGTACGCCCTGATCTCGGCTGTGAGTATTATATTTCTGATCATGCCCGACTACGCAGCGGTAAGTGTGCCATTGTTTTTTATCCTGCAGTTTGCCTGCTGGTTCTGGTTGGCTCCAAAGAAAAAGCCATTGTGGCTTTTTGTTCCCATATTCATTCTTTCCCTGAACCCATTTATCAGTGCCAGCCCCATCTGGCAGGTTTCCAATGTGTTCGTCATCATCGCTCTCTACAGCGTTATGGTACTGGTGATGATTGACCAGTTCCCCATCAAGGAGGATTCGTTCAGGTTTATTTACAACGTGATCGTAAATGTTTTTCGACCGATAAAACACGTATTGCTCCCCTTCAAATGGTGGAGCAGGGACGATCAGAAAAAGACCGAGCTCATCAAGAGAGTGGCAAAGGGGATTGCGGTCACCGTTCCCTGCCTGTTTATTCTGATAGTCATGCTGTCGTCTGCAGACCTGGTCTTCCTGGAGGGGACCAAAAACTTTTTTAATAATATATGGCATTTGCTGGATTCGGAAATGGTTTATAAGTTAATCTATGGGATAGCAATCGGCCTGTACTTGTTTGGCTTCATGTACATCGCCTACAACCCCGAGGATGGAGCGCAGACACATGAAACGAAGGCCTCCACTAAGGATCTGGCAATTCTAAATGCCCTGCTCATCTCGGTTTTGGTGGTCTACACCCTGTTTGTATTCATCCAGTTCCGCTACCTTTTTGCCGGGGCCCAGCTCCCCTATGGATTGAGCTACGCCGAATATGCCCGGAGAGGGTTTTTTGAGCTCTTGTTCTTAAGCGGGTTTAACATCATGCTTATCCTGGTCGCCGTACGCCTGACCAGATTAAGAGACGGCTTGGGGCCGAAGATCGCCGAGTACCTGTGCCACTATCTCTGCGTGGTCACCATAATACTGCTGACCTCTTCCTTCTACCGTTTGTGGCTGTACAGCGCGGATTTCGGGTTGACCAGATTACGACTGCTGGTTTTTGGGTTCCTGATCTTTGAAGCCGTGGGCCTGCTTATTACATTTTTATATATCCAAAAACCGAAGTTCAATATCGTCGCGGTTTACCTTTCCCTGGGTCTGGTTTACTACCTGCTGCTGAACCTGGTACCGATCGACGCGGTCATCGCCAAGAACCAGGTGGACAGATACTTTGCCGATCACAAACAGGGCATTAGTTATATAATGACCCTTTCGCCGGATGCAGCGCCACAGATCGCCCGGCTGCTTGAAAGCGAAAAAGTGGATGACCAGACTCAGCAGATGGCCCGTAAGTATTTTTCCGACCTCAATGCCAGATACTCGGTTGAGGAGAGGGGCTGGCAGGGATATAATCTGTCTATTGCCCGGAGCGTCAAGATACGATATTGATATTGAGTCCACCGGTACGGGGTCGCGGTCCGAAGTGAAATGGCATAGGGGTCATTCTTCTACCGCGATTCCGTTCTCACTTTCGGTGCTATTTAATTCACTTAATATCTCGCCAAAGAATCTTTCCATAAAATCCGCCAGTTCAAAACCAAATTTGTTAATTAAGTTCTGGTATTTATCTTGTGCCCTGCTGACTTTCTCATCAGTAGTCACCCTATCGACCACCGGGTACAACGAATTTACCGCTTCCCGTGCCCTGTATATTCTAATGCGGTCCAAAATATGTTGAATGTGCTAACTATTTGCTTATTATGTTACATTATACCACTGCCGTGCCTGCAAGCAGGACCCCAAAATGCTGATGTTGCTATAAATTGGGTCAACACTTTACATACATTTAACACCACTGATTGACATGATTAGTTATAATAAAGTAATAGTCACTTGGCGTTACCGGGAATTGTTGCTTGCAATTGTGATTAGCCTGATTAGTATGCTCAAATTGCAGGGATCCGCGGCCGGATTCTGTTTCATACTTGATGACCGGTATCAGATTTGACGAAAGGAGAGGAGTTAATGGGAGAAGTTGTCTTGTCCGCCCACCGAGAATCTCGGGAATTGGTTAAAGCCATTGAATCGGCCAGCAGGACCAAGACCAGCCTCTGTTACCAGTGCGGAAAGTGCTCGGCAGGCTGTCCAGTCGGTTTTGCCATGGATTACACGCCGCGCCAGATAATCCGCCTGTTGCAGTTGGGCTTGATTAAAGAGGCTTTACAGGCGAAAAGCATATGGATCTGTGCGACCTGTGATACCTGCAGTACCCGGTGTCCACGAGGGGTGGATATCGCCTCCATCATGGATGCTCTGCGCCGGGAGGCCTTAAAGCAGGGCAAAGTAGTGAAAGAAGTATCGGCTTTTAATCAGGCTTTTCTTAACTCGGTGAAACGCTATGGTCGGAATCACGAGGCCTCATTGGTTCTTGAATACAACGCCCGCATCATGAACCCCTTCAAGAATGCGGAACAGGGACCGATGATGATGGCCAAAGGGAAGCTCAAGATCCTCCCCGAGTTCATCAAGGGCAAGGGCGAAGTCAGCCGCATCTTCGAAAAAGTCAAAGCAATGGGAGGTGATCACGAGTGAGATTGGCATATTACCCCGGATGCTCCCTGGACGCCACCGCCATTGAGTATGGGATGTCAACCCAGAAGATGGCCAAACTTCTGGATATCGATCTCTGGGAGATCCCCGACTGGAGCTGCTGCGGGGCCAGCTCTGCTCACCAGACCGACCACCTCCTGGCAATATCCCTGCCGGCGAGGAACCTGGCAATAGCTGAAAGAGAGGGCCTTGATGTTCTGGCTCCTTGCGCCGCCTGCTATAACCGCATGCGGGCTACGGAATATGAGGTAAGGGCCAGCGCCAAAACCCGCAGTCAGGTGGAGGAAGCCCTGGGTATACCCTATGAGGCCGCCCAGAGCACCATATCCGTCCTGGAACTCCTGGCTGAACGCTATGGACTGGATAACCTGGCGACCAGGGTTACCAACCCCTTGAAGGGCATGACACCGGCCTGCTACTATGGGTGTCTTTTAGTGCGGCCGGTTGCGGTAACGGGGTTTGATGATCCCGAGGACCCCCAGAGTATGGACCGGATTATGAAGACACTGGGTGCTTCCCCAGTGGATTGGGCTTTTAAGACTGAGTGCTGTGGAGCGGGCCTGGGAGTGACCCAGACCGATATCTGCCTGGAAATGACCTACCAGATATTGAGGAACGCCAAGGAAATGGGAGCGGATAGCATTGTTACGGCCTGCCCGGTCTGTCACCTTAACCTGGACATGCGGCAGAAGGCCATCGAGAAGAAGTACCAAACGGAATTCAACCTGCCGGTATTTTATGTGACGGAACTGGTGGCCATAGCCTGTGGTGCTGAGCCGCCCACGGTAGGTACTAACCGCCACTTTGTCGAGGCCAACACCATCTTCCGCCAGCTTCCGGCCAAGGCCAAGGCCATGGAGGAAGCAGCGGCTCAAGCCGGCAAGAAGGGTAAAGGTGCGGCCAAGGCGAAGGCGGCCAAACCTGCAGCAGCAGAGAGTGAAAAACCCGCAACTGATGAGGATGCCGGCTTAATCCTGGCCCAGAAGGTTTATGATGATGAGAGCAAGGCGGCTCAATTGGCGGAAATCCTGACGCAGGAACCGGCCCGGGCCGCCAAGCTAGCGGAGATACTGGAACAGGATAAAGGCAAGGCCCTTAAGGTGGCCGATGCCCTGCTGGCCAAAAAGGCCAAAGAGAAATCTGCGGGAGAGGAGGGGAATAAAGCATGAAACGAGTAGGAGTATTTGTTTGTGAATGCGGCACCAACATCGGGTCAGTAGTCGATGCACCCAAAGTGGCTGAAACAGCTTTGAACATGCCCGGGGTAGCGTTTGCTACCAGCTATAAATATATGTGTTCCGATCCGGGGCAGGACTTGATAATAAAGGCCGCCGAAGATCACAATCTGGAACAAGTGGTTGTGGCTTCTTGTTCGCCGCGTATGCATGAGAATACTTTCCGCAAGGCCATGTCCGCGGCTGGGTTGAACCCATACCAGTTTGAGATGGTCAATATCCGGGAACATGTTTCCTGGGTTCACAGCGACAAGGATGAGGCAACGCAAAAGGCTATTGACCTGGTGCGGATGGCGGTCGCCAAGGTTGTGCGCAACAAGCCGCTGCAGGTTTCTTATATACCGGTAACCAAGAAGGCTCTGGTAATCGGAGGCGGGATTGCCGGTATGCAGGCAGCGCTTGACATAGCGGAGACCGGACACCAGGTAATTTTGGTGGAGAGGGAGCCGACCATTGGGGGGAAAATGGCACAACTGGACAAGACCTTCCCCACTATGGACTGCTCGGCCTGAATTAGCACCCCCAAGATGGTTGCTGTGGCACAGCATCCTAATATAAAACTCTATAGCTACTCGGAAGTGGTTGGGCTCTCCGGATACATCGGTAACTTTACCGTGACTATCAAGGAGAAAGCCAAATATGTTGATTACGATAAGTGTACCGGTTGCGGACTCTGTGAAACCAAGTGTCCCAGCAGGGTCAAGAGCGAGTTTGATCTGGGGTTGGGAGAACGTCGTGCCATCTACAAAGCCTTCCCCCAGGCGGTACCCAATAAACCGGTAATTGATGCTGATAACTGCCGTAAACTGCAGAGCGGAAAATGCGGGATCTGTGAAAAGCTCTGTCCTACAAAAGCCATCAACTTCGAGGACCAGGACAGGTTGGTTACCGAAGAGGTAGGGGCCATTGTTATGGCCACCGGCTATGACCTCTTTGAGTGGGAAAAGGCATACGGGGAGTACGGTTACGGCAAGTACCCCGATGTTATCAGCGGGCTTCATTTTGAACGACTGGTCAACGCCTCCGGACCTACCGGCGGCAAGATTCAACGTCCTTCTGACGGGAAGATACCGCAGGCGGTGGCCTTCATCAAGTGTGTCGGCTCTCGTGATGATACCAAGGGCAAGAGCTACTGTTCACGGGCCTGCTGCATGTATACGGCCAAGCATGCCATGCAGGTGGTGGAGAAGATCCCCGACGGCGATGCCTATGTATTCTACATGGATGTACGTACAGCGGGGAAAGGGTACGAGGAATTCTACCAGCGTTCAGTCGAGCAGGGCGCCCAGTACATCAGGGGCCGGGTCAGTAAGATCTACCCGCGGGGCGACCGGCTGGTGGTCAAAAGCGAGGACACCCTTATGGGCAAACCGATTGAGGTAGAAGTGGATATGGTGGTCCTGGCCACTGCTATGGTTCCGGCAGCCGGTTCGGCTGAAGTGGCGAAACTGATAGGTTTTTCCACCGATAAGGATGGGTTCTTCCAGGAGGCTCACCCCAAACTGCAGCCGGTTGAAACTTTTACCGGCGGGGTTTACCTGGCGGGCTCATGCCAGGGACCCAAGGATATCCCGGATACCGTGGCTCAGGCCAGTGCCGCGGCGGTCAAGGTGGCGGCTTTGTTCTCCAAGGACAAACTGGCTACCGAGCCCATGATAGCTTATGTGGATGAAACCAAGTGCACCGGGTGTGAATTCTGTGTACCGGTTTGTCCTTATCAAGCCATAAGCATGAAACCGGTCAAGTCAAGAGTTCATGGCCAGACGGTAGAGCGCCAGGTGGCAGAGGTTAACAAGGGCCTGTGTCAGGGCTGCGGCGCCTGTGTGGCGGCCTGTCGCCCCTGTGCTCTAAACCATAACGGTTTTACCAGTGATCAAATAGTATCGGAGGTGGATGCACTGTGTCTGTAGAGACAAGTAAAGGCTGGGAGCCCAAAATTGTGGCCTTTGCCTGCAACTGGTGTTCCTACGCCGGGGGCGATCTGGCTGGGCTTAACCGGCTGCAATATCCCTCCAATGTAAGGATTATCAGAGTGCCCTGTTCAGGGAGGATAGACCCCCAGTTTATCCTGCGGGCCTTTATGATGGGAGCCGACGGTGTTCTGGTTTCCGGGTGACACCCCGGTGACTGCCACTATGGTAGTGGCAATTATTTCGCCCGCCGGAGGCACACATTGATGAAGAGTTTCCTGCAGTACCTGGGGATTGAACCCGAGCGCTACCAGTTGGCCTGGATTTCAGGTTCTGAGGGTCAGAAGTTCGCTGACGTCATGACCCATGTGGTAGCAGAGGTAAAAAAGGTTGGTCCCAACAGAAAGCTGAGGGAAGAGCATGAGTGATAATACAGCAAAAGCCAGAGAAATAGCGAAAAAACTCTTACAGGATGGGACCGTGGCTATGGTCCTGGGGTGGGAGAAAGGCGACGAGCCTTATGTCAGCGCTCCTACTGTGATAACAGACGCCGCCGATGTGGATCGGCTGGTGCTTGATGAGTACTGTATTCATGACCTGGCGGCTTTACTGCCGGACTACCGCGACCGCAGCGAAAAGATTGCGGTATTTGCCAAGGGCTGCGATTCTCGTGGTATTGTCAGGCTGATTCAAGACCGGGTGATGCCCAGGGACCGTCTTTATATCATCGGGATTAACTGTCCCGGGATGAAGGATCCCAACGAATTCTTCCGGGCGGCCTCGGGACTGAGTAAGACCAAGCCGGCCGAAAAAGCGGCCAAGTGCTTGAGCTGTCAGTACCCTAATCCGGTAATCTATGATGAGATAATCGGGGAACCCCAGCAGCCCGGGGATGATAAGCGTTTTGCAGAAGTAGACAAGATCGAAAGCATGTCGGCTGATGAGCGTTATGATTTTTTCATCAAGGAGTTCAGCAGGTGTATCAGGTGCTATGCCTGCCGTAATGCCTGTGTGGCCTGCAACTGCCGGACCTGCATTTTCGACGAGACCAAACCCCAATGGGTAAGAAGGTCCACCGATCCGGTCAATAACCTGCTCTACCAAATTGTGCGGACCATGCATGTGGCTGGACGGTGTGTCGAATGCGGCGAGTGCGAAAGGGCATGCCCGGTGGGCATACCTCTGATGCTCTTGAACCGTAAACTGATAAAAGAAGTGGACCAACTCTTCGGGCCCTATCAAGCCGGGTTGAGCCTGGACGATGATGCGATTCCTCCGCTCAGCCGCTACCGGGTTGAAGATCCCGACGAGTTTATGTAGGGGGTGAGGCTGTGAAAGTACTACCATCCGATAAGATTAAAGAGGCCTTGAATATCCTGGCTCGGGAGGCCAAGGTTTACGCCCCCATGGTGCAAGGGGATGTCAGCGGTTATTTCAGGTGGACCGATAACCCGATTGGGGAGTTGGCCCTGGACATCCTGAACACCTATATGTCTCCCAAGAATATAGTAATGCCGCAGACTGAAGAGATGTACAAATTTCTCGCCCCGGGCAAAGAGGCCCAGGTGACCGATATCGCTATTGCTGAAGGCCCAAGGGTCATCTTTGGCATCAGGAGCTGTGATCTGCAGGCCCTGCATGCACTGGACCTGGTGTTTTTAACCAAAGGATATGAAGACGAGTTCTATAAGGCCCGCCGCCAGGAACTGGCGGTTATAGCCCGGGCCTGCTATCAACCTGGTCCGGCCTGTTTCTGCGAGTCCATGGGTGTGGATCGTCTTAATCCCCAGGCCGATGTGGTTATGCACGACCTGGGTCGGCAGGATTTTGCCTGGGAGCCCAAGACTCCCAAGGGTGAGGANNAAGGTTGATATAACCGGACTCAGCGAAAAGCTGGCCGGGATGTTCGAACACCCGATTTGGGATGAACTCTCTTCCCGCTGTATGAACTGTGGGGTCTGTACCTATGTGTGCCCCACCTGCTATTGTTTCGACATCCAGGTGACTACCCGGGGAGAAGCCGGCAGCCGTTTCCGCTGCTGGGACTCCTGTATGTATAAAGAGTATACGCAGATGGCCGGCGGCCATAACCCGCGAGAATACAAGAAGGAGAGATTCCGCCAACGCTTTTTGCACAAACTGCAATACTTCAATGAGCGTTATAATGCCAACCTGTGCATCGGGTGCGGTCGCTGCGTAATCATGTGTCCTAACGGGGTAAATGTCCTGGAGGTAATCAATAAGCTAAAGGAGGTGCCCCTTGATGCATGATCACAACCACGAATGCACTTGTGAGGATCATGGCCATACCAACCCCCTGGTTCCAACGATGGTTAAAGTATGGCAGATAGTGGAGGAAACTCCCGATGTAAAGACCTTTTATGTAACTACGGAAGACGGACTTCCTTTTAAGGTTATGCCCGGGCAACTGGCTATGGTATCACAGCTGCCGGTGGGCGAGGGGATGTTCTCCGTCTCCTGGCAGGCAGAGGACCACCTCCAGTTTGCCATTAAAAAGGTGGGACTCTTGACCGAAGCCCTGCACGAAATTGAAGTAGGCCAGACCCTGGGGGTCAGAGGTCCCTATGGCAACGGCTTCCCGGTTGATGAGTGCAAGGGCAAGGATATGCTGTTTATTGGCGGCGGCATCGGCCTGGCACCTTTACGCTCCTTTATTAAATACTGCTTTACCCACCGCCAGGATTACGGCAAGATCACGATCCTGTATGGCGCCCGCAGCTATGATGATCTGTGCTTCAAGAGGGAGCTCTTTGAGGAGTGGCCGCAGGTTCCGGACTGCAAGGTTTTTGTGACCATAGACAATCCGGAAGAAAAGTGGGACGGCCATGTAGGTTTTGTCCCGGCTTACCTGGAAGAGATCAACCCTTCACCGGAGGGGACAATTGCCGTTACCTGCGGGCCGCCTATTATGATCAAGTTTGTCCTGCAGTCTCTGGAGAAGATGGGCTTTACCGATGATCAGGTAATAACCACCCTGGAGATGAGAATGAAATGCGGTATCGGTAAGTGCGGCCGCTGCAACATCGGCAGCGAATACATCTGCCTGGACGGCCCAGTCTTTACCCTGGCTCAGCTTAAGCAATTACCCCCAGAGTGGTAGAGTTCGCCGGTTAAAGCAGTCTTTGAGCATGAAAAGGGTCTCGCCCAAGGGCGGGACCCTTAAATTTTACGCCTGTTCCGGGGCTGGGGAGCAGAGAAAAATGAAGTTACACTCGCCCACCTAGTGGCGGCCAGACCGGGGTTGGATTAGCGGGCGAAGATCTCAGGACCAAAAAGATAACCCAGGTAGAAGACTAGAACGATGGCAACTACGTGCAAGATCCACCACCCGGTCTGGAGAAAACCCCAGGTTTTCAGGTCATAGCGATTGCTGATCTGCTCACTCATCAGTGCACCCCCTTCATAATTGTTCTGTAGCGATGGTTTACTTTCCCATAGATTTTCCCTTAATGCCGTTATTTTATGTGATGAGGATTGTCCGGCGGGGTTTACAAAGTGCGGAGCATGAATACAATAGAAACGTATAAGTACACAAAACTGTGCACAAGGAGGAAGCATCCCCTATGGATTCAACCAAGTACAGCCAGGCTGATTTTGCCTCTATTGAAGGCAAGGACATCATGGAACGAGCCGCAATCTTTGCGGAATTCTTGAATGACACCAGGGAGAGGCGCCATCTTCAGTATCGGCGGGTCTCCCTCTCGGGTTCTGCTCCGGTGATGCAGGTGCAGGATCCTTATACCGGGCAGATACGCGATATGATATATTTCGGTTCCAATGATTATCTGAACCTGACCCGCCACCCCCGGGTGATAAAAGCGGGGCATGAAGCCTTGGATAAATATGGGGCTGGAGCCGGCAGCGTGCCGCTTCTGGGGGGAACCTTGGATATCCATGTGCGGCTGGAGGAGGATTTGGCCCGGTTTAAGGCGTGTGAGGCGGCGATGATTTACACTTCCGGATTTGGATCCAACGCCGGGACCCTGATATCCCTGCTGCAGAAAGATGATTGTGCAATCCTGGATATGTTGGACCATGCCTCCATAGTTGACGGTTGTATTAATACCAACATCCGGTATTTCAGCCACAACAACATGGAATCCCTGGAAAGGGTGCTTAAACGCAGCCGGGATAAATACCGCACCAAGCTGGTAGTAGTGGACGGGGTATATTCAATGGACGGGGATATCGCCAAGCTGGACCAGATAGTGGAGCTGGCCCATCACTACGGTGCTTACGTTATGGTTGATGAGGCCCACGCTACCGGTGTTATTGGAGATAACGGGCGGGGAACCCCGGAGCACTTCCACATTGAGGGAAAGGTTGACATCGTGGCCGGAACCCTTTCCAAGGCCCTGGGAGCTGTAGGGGGCTTTATTGCCGCCAGTAAACCCCTGATTGATCTGATAAGGTTTTATTCCCGTTCGTATATCTTCTCTACTGCCATGACCCCACAGGCGGCCGGTTCACTTATCGAAGCCCTGAAGGTGATTGAGGAAGAACCGGAACTGCGCCAAAAACTCTGGGATAACATCAGGTACTTTCGTAAGGGACTTACCAGCATCGGATTTGATCTGGGGAATGCTGAGACGGCTATATTCCCCATCATCATCGGCGATGACCTGAAGGTGAAAGAGATCTGTCGGCGCTGTCACGAGGAGAACCTGTATGTGAACCCGGTTGTGTACCCGGCGGTTTCCAAAAAACTCTCCCGCATCAGGATTAGCCTGACCGCCGGGCATACCAGGGAGCATATGGATCGGGCTCTGGACATCCTGGAGAGCCTGGGCAAGGAATACAGTATTATCTAGCTTTTCCAGGGGAAGCAGGGGGTCGGCTCCTTCTTCCCTTTGCTCCCCTGCTATACTCCATTCGGCCGTACGCCGTTTCTCGAGCCGAACACCTTCATTATTAATTGTTACGGCTTTCAACGCGATTCCCGGTATTATTCCGTACTATGTTAAATTCTCCTAATTTCTGCTACGATAGATTAAGCAACAGTTTTCGGGAGGCATATTTCAAGTGTCGGTGCAGGAGATAAGGATCAAGAACGATGGAAAATGGTATGCAGATGACCGTCTAATGTTTCGCAAAGCGATAGTTAAACTCTTTGCCACCAACTTGGTGCGGGATGAAAATGATCAGTACTTCATCAAGCTGAATCAGGAGACTTTCCCGGTGGTTGTGGAGGATGTGCCCTTCCTGGCTACTGATGCCTATGTGGATGGGGGCGCAATCGTTTTTGTCCTGTACGACGAGCAGGAGCTGAGGGTGGAGGAAGAAGTCCCGGTGGTATTCATCGACGACACCCCCTACCTCAGTTTCAGATGGGAAAACGATACCCGTATCAGCCGTTCGGCATTTTGGATGGTGAGCAATTTCCTGGTGGAAAGAGACAACCAAGTGTATCTGGTCCCTCCTGGAAAGCTGCATGATTAGGGGGAGTAAAGCATGATCAGGGTTATTACTGACAGCGGTTGTGACCTGCCGATGGAGGTACTGGAGGAAAACCAGATCGAGATGGTGCCTCTCAAAGTTACTTTTGAGGATGGAGAGAGTTACCTGGATCGGGTGGAGATAAGCCCCCGGGAATTCAGGGAAAAAATGTACCGTTGCAGGGAGCTTCCCAAGACTGCAGCACCCGATCCCAATACTTTTATGGAGGTCTTTCGCCGGGCATTGAATGAAGCGGGAGAAGCGGTTTGTATATGTATTTCCTCAGGGCTGAGCAGTACTTACCAGTCTGCTGTGCTGGCTCGTGATATGCTGGGGACCGAGAAGGTCAAAATCATCGACTCGCTGTCCGCCTCTCTGGGTGAAGGCATCCTGGCAATTCGAGCGGCTGATCTGGCCAGGCAGGGACTGCCTCTAAATACGGTGTTCGAGATGCTCATAAACTATCGCGACAACCTGAAAACGGTTTTTACCCTCGATACCCTGGAAAATATAGTCAAGGGGGGACGGCTCACCAAGTTTCAGGGACTGGTGGGTAATATCCTGGACATTAAACCGCTGTTTCACGGGGTGGAGGGCAAGGTGGAGGTCCTGGAAAAGCTCCGGGGACGCCGCCGCGCCTTGCGGCGGATGGTTTCCCTGATCGGGGAGATGTCCAGGGAAGTTGAGGGGTGTATCATCGGATTGTCTCACATGGACTGTCTGGGCGAAGTAACTGAACTCAAAAAGGAAATTGAAAGACTGTATAAACCGGCCAGGATACTGGTCGCTGAGATGGGAAGCACCCTTGGCACCTATGCCGGAAAAGGCGGTATTATGGCCTTTTAGGCATCAGAGGGATAAGACGGTGTGAAAAGTAGTTTAGTAACTGCTGGATACTTACGATATCATAATGCTCTTGTACTGAGCTTTCACACCGTCCTAGTTTTCCTATGATGCAATCAGCTTAAAGGTAATACAGATCCGCCGGTCGGAATTGCTCCTCGGGAATTGTCAGAGCCCGCTCGATTTCAGCCAGCATGGTCTCCCGGTCACGAGGCAGCTGACCGGTGATGTTCCAGTAGTTGGAGATATGGTCACTCACTACCCAACTGCCATCGGCGTTCAACTCCTGCAGGAGGAGGCGGATTTCTTCCAGGGCCTGGTGCGGACTGAGCAGTTGAAAACGGCCTTCCCGGTATTCCTCGAACAGCGGGGTGTTGGGTACCGGCACCAGGGTTCTCAGCCTGATGAATTCCGGGCTGATGGCGGAAAGCACCCGGGCGCTCTCACGGGCGTGTTCCACGGTCCTTTCCAGGCCGCCGACGCCTACCAGGTAGTATTCGCTCAGTTGGATACCGGCCTCACGCACCTTGGTTCCGGCCCGGATGATCTGCTCCGAGGTTGTTCCCTTTCTCACCCTTTCCAGGGTAACGTCGTCACCGGTTTCCATCCCCATATGGATGCGGTTTAACCTGGCCTCTCGGAGTCGTATGAGATCCTCGAGGGATTTCTTGTCAACAAAGCGGGCGGAACCGTAGACGGTGATCCGCTCCAGGCGGGGAAAAAGGGTACGGGCGAACTCAAAAATCTGTACCAAATCATCGGTTTTCATTATAATTGTATTACCGTCAGGCAGAAACAGCGATTTTACCCAGGGACCGTAATGATCCCGTGCCATCCACAGATCGGCTTTGATCTCGTTTACAGGACGCAGCCGGAAACGGGTGCCTTTGTACATATCACAAAAAGTACATTTATTATGGGGGCAACCGATGGTTGCCTGAATCAGCAGGCTGTTGGCCTCACTGGGGGGCCGGTAAACAGTGCCTTCGTAGCGCATTCTCGTACCTCCATTTGTGGGTTGTTTAATATAATAGCCAGGTTTCGGCCCGTGATTGGCGAAACTTGATGAGTCAGGATATAAGGGACAAAATTCCGGGCAGGGATTAGATATACTAGGATTAAGTCACCCGTTAAATACCTACATATAAGATAGCAGAAGACCACTTTTTTGAATAGAGGAGGGCTGGCGCATGTACAGAGTTTCCCCGGAGGAATCCGTACTTGTGGTAATAGATCTCCAGGAGAGGTTAATGAGGGTCATGCCTGATCGTGAGCAGGTCATTCGTAATACCCTGATACTTCTGGAGTTGGCCAACCAGTTTCAGATCCCGGTAATCGTTACCGAACAGTATCCGAAAGGATTGGGTCCCACAGTTCCTGAAATCGCCTCTAAACTGAAGGGGAACCGCTTGCTGGAGAAGATAACCTTTTCCGCCTGCCCGGAACTCGTCGGTCTTATTAAGGAGACCGGTCGCACCCGGGTATTGCTGGTAGGGAGTGAGACTCACGTCTGTGTATATCAGACGGTGCGGGATCTATTGGCCGCCGGTTATAAGGTGCAGGTGCCCTGTGATGCGGTATGTTCCCGACGCACGTTAAACTATGAGAACGGGTTATCTCTGATGAAGGAGTTGGGAGCCGTCATCACCAATACCGAAACCCTGGTCTTCGATATGCTTAAGATCTCGGGAACCAAGGAATTCAAAGTAATGTCACCACTTGTTAAGTAACGCCTTCTGGAGGTGGCGGTATGGCAATTAAGGTTCTGATAATAGATGATGATGAACGGGAAAGGATTGTTCTCCGTTATATCATTGAACAGATGGATGATGTAAAGATAATCGGCGAAGCCACCAATGGAATTGAAGGGGTGATGCTGGCCAAGGAAAAGAAACCGGATCTGGTGCTGCTCGATATCTTTATGCCGGAACTGAATGGGATAGAAACTGCCCGCCGTTTGCGTGAACTTCCCCATCCCCCCTTATTTGTATTTGTCACCGTGCATGCGGAAAAGGCGGTGGAAGCCTTTGAGGTTGGCGCTTTAGATTATATTGTTAAACCCATTGAACCCGGGCGGATAAGAGAGACTATCGAAAGGGCCAACAAGAGTCTGGCCCATGAGAAATACATATCCGCCAGGGTAGAGGATAAGCTCCGCGAGCGGATCAACGCCCTGTTAAGGAGCATGCGGCGGGAAGAAATCACTTACGCCAAGCTGCCGATTAAGGAGCGGGGCAGGATCATCCTTCTCAATCAGGAGGATATAGTATACGCGGAAGCTCGGGATAAAAAGGTCTACATTTGTACTGATGAAGGTGAGTTTGCCTCCACCTATACCCTTAACCAGTTGGAAAATAGGCTGGACAGCACCAGATTCTTCCGGGTTCATCAGGCTTTTATTGTCAATCTCAACCGGGCCAAGGAAATAGTACCTTTCGGTGAGGGTTCCTATATGATCATACTGGATGAGAATGATAAACAGATTATTCTAAGTCGGGCGCGAGCCCGGGTCTTGAAAAAGAAGTTGGGGATATAATAACGACCGTTTATCATAACAAACCGACCGATTAGAAGCTGATTTGTCAATAGTATTCGTTTTTCCCACGCGCATAAATATTCAAATTGGTAATTGCCGACCTGGAAATACCCCGGTTTTGCGGAATAACTTATCACGTTCCGTCTTATTCTTGGGACTACCTTTGTGAAAGAACTAACTATCCCTTATTTCCGACCAAATAGCGAATGAGATAGTGAAAAATTTAACAATGACTGGTATCATAATATTAGCGGAGAATCGGACGAACAATTAAATATGAAAGGAGGAGTAGGCCAATGAGAGGACGAAACGGTACATACGGGGGAGCGGCCACAGACCCGTATGAGGATTTGTACCTGAGGGATGACTTCGAACTCGATGATTTGGAGGATGACGAAGTAGTCACGGTTTATGATGTGGACACCGTGCTCGGCTACACGGTGGACATATTAAAGGTCGGTTACCCGTTTCTAATTCTGGTAGCGTTGTTCCTAAGCTTGATCTTTGTGTTCGGAATGTATTTCTAAGCGGGATTTGTAAAAACCGCAGAAGGAGGGCAGAATGAAACCATATTATGCCTTGGCCAGGCATGACGGGAATCAGCCTTTATTCAACCTGGTGGAAATGTCCATCGTGTCAACTCTGGCTGGTCAACCCTTGCACCTGCATGCCGAAGGTTTGAGAGGAACCGGCAAGACCACCATTATGAGGGCAGCCCGGGAATTAATGCCCAAGATAACGCGCATATCCGGCTGTATCTATAACTGCGACCCGGAAAAGCCGCACTGCCCGCTGCACCGGCATATGTCCCGGGAAGAGATTATGGCACTGGGCACTGAAGAGATTGACATGCCTTTTCTCGAAATATCACATTCAGCAAAGGTCGGCACTGTAGCAGGTAGTATTGACCTGGCCAAGATAACCGATGTCAATAACCCCCAAGCGGCTCTGCTCCCTGGAATCATTCCCCAGGCGCACCGGGGGATAATCTTTATCGATGAGATAAACAGGCTGGCTGATACCTCACCGGAGATTACCGATATCCTGCTTGATGTCATGGGTAACAAGCCCGGGCGCCTGCAGATCGAAGAAGCCGGTTTGCCAACAGTAGAACTCACCATCCAGGTTTCGGTCTGGGCGGCATCCAATCCTGATGAGGACCCGGGACCGCTGGAGGAGGTCAGAAGGCAGCTTTCGGACCGGTTTGATATGGTTGTTTACATGGGACGTCCCGGTTCGGTAGATGTGGTAGTTAAGATGCTGGAGGGCAGCGACCGTGCCCGACGGGAAGAGGTTGACCCCCGGAACTATGAGGCGAAAAACCGTGAATTTCGGCAGCGCGCCGTGGAGATGGCCTCTACTTACAAGGTTACCGAGCTTCCCGACTTTCTGCGCAGTTTTATTGCACGGGTTTACATTAAGCACAACCTGGAAAGCATCAGGGCTATCGAAGCTGTTCAGCAGGGGGCAGTCCTGTACAGCATCCTTAAGAAACACAAGCAGATAATGATAAATGATGTTATCGAAATGCTTCCCCTGGCTCTCAAACACCGGGTCGACGGTGATACCCTGATTAAGATAATGAACGGACTGGAGAGCAGGTCATCCCGGGACAGCATTTTGAATATCAAGGACCGGCGAATCAGTAAAGCTACTAAAGAAAGGGAGGAGACATACTTTGAAGGCGGGGCGCGCCGTCTGAAGGACATGGGGCGTCAGGAGATTATTGCCACCGAGAAGGCACTGAACCCCAACGATTTCTAACGCCGGATATCAGAGGATATCAGCCTATTGCACATGACAGTCAGCAGCAGTTAAAGCAGTTTGCAAGCAATAATGCACCGTTCCAGGGGTGAAAGTAATGAAGTCCAGACGGAAAGAGGTTTTTAATACCTCCAGTGTAATAGGCAACTATCTGAGAATATACTTCGGACAGGAACAGGGGGTTCGGTTGGGTGAGTCCGGGGTGGTGAGCCTGAAGGTACATCAGGTGGTACCGGGCCGTAAGGGGCAGGTTAAGATCCTGACCAACCGTGATGCCGGACAGTGTTTTTTGGAGTATATTGATCCCGGCCGGGTGGTTCATCTGAGCGTTTTCCATCAACACGGCATAATATGTCCAAGGGAAGTAGCAAAACGGATATTCTGGAACATTGAAGAATATATACAGCAAGAGACCCCATCGTTGAGCTTCGTGGAAAACGACAGACTAAAGAAGGCAGTTGACTACGCACTTAAGATTCAAGTGGTCACCTGTGAGGGCAAAGGTTTAGTATACGATTTGTTTCAGGGACAGGTTGAACCATTAGACCCAGGAGAACAGGTATTAAATCATGTAAGGGTTCTTATCAAAGTCGATAGTAACAGATATGATATTATCCTTCCTGTCGCAGCAGCAGTCGAAGAAGCTATCATAGCAGTCGGCCTCGAACTGGGCAAGGTACGTAAAATCATTCACACCAGAGCTAAAGAACAGGAAAAGAGATTGGCAAACTATGTACTGTTTCCCTGGAGACAACTAAAAAACGTGAGCTACCTTACCCTCCGGGAAAACCAGAACCAGTTGGTGACGATACTTGCCGACAGATTTGGCAGCATTAAAGAAGTAGAAGATTTCTTGGCCAGCTACACTCCAAGTATATTCCACCGCATGAGCAAAGACCAACAGCATAAAAAATGGGGCAATCTTGAAGAACATTTGCAGCAATTGGAAGAGTTGGGCATAGTCAAAAAAACGATTTTCGGAACTTATCTAACCCGGGACGGCAAGGAACTGAAAGAATTCATCAACCATCATAGGTGCGAGTTGGAAGCAGAAATAAGACGCAGCATCAGACGGAAACCCAGGAAATCTGGCAGGATTCGCAAACTAGGAGAGAATACCGAAAAACCAACCACCATACAATACGTAAACTATAATAAGGTGAAAAGGCAGAATGATGACACCTGGTCGGGTAATTTAGCTATACCCCAGACTGTGTTACAGGCAAAGAAATCGAGCCTGTTAAGAGGTGAAAACCGCTTAATCATACAAAAGGACGATCTTTATCAATATGAAAGGCGGCATTACATTCCGATGGATGTCTGCCTGCTGATAGATGCCAGTGGCAGCATGGCCGGCGAGAAGAGACAGGCGGCTTGTTATCTGGCACAACACTTGCTCCTGAGCGGGCGGGAAAAGGTGGCAGTAGTTACATTTCAGGAGATGAAAGCCCATCTGGCGGTGCCGTTTACCAAAAATCAAAAAACCCTTTCCCGGGGTTTAAGCAACATAAGACCCGGAGGGTTAACCCCGCTGGCAGATGGAATAGTAACCAGTATTGAAGTAATAGAATCAACCCCGGTCAGCAACCCGGTTCTGATCCTGATAACCGATGGAATGCCAAACTTTCCCCTGTGGAGTTTTGATGCCAAAAAAGATGCCCTGGAGGCAGCCTACAAGATAGCCGAGGCTAAAGTAAGGTTCATCTGTATCGGGGTCGAGTCCAACAAGGAATACCTGAAGAAGCTGGCCCGTAACGGGAGCGGAAAACTGTATATTGTTGATGACCTGAATAGAAGCAACTTGGTTGACATAATGGCCTACGAAAAGAGGATAGCTGCCTCATATTAAATAGGCTTAAAGCAGACCAATGGTTTGCTTTAATAACTCCTCCTTCATAATGGCGAGCGCATTTTATAATGCGCTCCTTTTTTTTTGGCCGGCAATGGATAAATGTGGAATAAAGATCCAGTCCGCGCTGTACACTTTAGAAGGTGTTATTGAGGTATTGAAGGGTTGGAGGTGAAGTCATTGAACCGGTATATTACTCTGGCTTTGGTTTTGCTGCTATTGATGGGAACGGTAGGGTGTGGATGGACGGGTTTGGATGACCAGATTGCATCGTGGAAGGAGATGGTAAAGGAACCCATTGACCAACCACCGGATGATGTGATAGATGAACTGATGCGGGAACCCGATCCTGAAGAAACCGTAAAGATCAAGGTCCAGCTTTATTTTGCCCGGCAGAACGGTGATGGCCTGGCGGTAGAGGAACGAGAGATTCCCAAGGTGACGGGAATTGCCCGGGCAACAATGGAGGAATTGCTGAAAGGGCCCAATACCGAAGACTTGAAATCGGCCTTACCGGCCGGGACCCGCTTGTTGGATATCAACATTACGCCTGAAGGCACCTGTATTGTCGATTTCAGCTCTCATATTACGGAGGTATCCGGTTCCAGGGCCGAAGCCCTGGCGGTATTTTCCATCGTCAATACTTTAAGCCAGTTTTCTACCGTAAATAATGTGTCCTTTTTGGTGGAAGGGAAGAAGGTGGATTCGATCGGGGGCGATATCAGCACGGCAGAACCGGTGACGGCGGATTACGGTTTGAGCGAATAGGGCCAACCCGGAGGCGTGGTCCGCTCCCGGTTCTGTGATTTATTAATGCGAGGAAACAGATTGTTGCCCCAAGGGCGGTTGGCGACGATAAGACAACCGTAGTAACCGGATCCATTTGGTTCCGCAGGTGGACCGATAATAGAAAAGGCCCCCGGCAGATATGTCATGACCGGGGGCTGAGCCTTTCTCTGTCTGGTTGTTGAATCCTATGACTTGGGTGCCCACGGCCCGAAGGGCTTTCCTACCGGCAGAACCACTGTTCCGCAGTGGGTATTTAATACCGCTGCCGCCGAGCCGTAGAAAGAGAATACTGCTATTCCCAGTTCGGACCAGGCAGCCAGCTTGTGCCAGAACTCCCCGCCCAGTCCCAGGGTGCTGATAAAAAGACCCAGGAAGAGAAGATCGATCAAAACGAATATTGTAAATAATACCTTGTGAGTACTCATGGCGCCGATAGTCATATAGAGGGTAAAGATGAAGTAGCCGAGAAAAGCAAATCCGAGCTGATGGATATCAGCGGTGGCCGCGGCCTTCTCGCCGAACATTCCCAGGTTAATCATCCAGGTCATTGCTACCCCGCACCAGAATAAACCATAGCCGCAGAATGCGGTAGCGCCAAAAGTGTTGTTGTGTTTGAAATCATATATACCGGCTACCAATTGGGCCAGGGCTCCCAGGAATATGGCCCAGGGCAGAACCAGAGCCACGCTATGGGTGTCTCCCCCGGTAATTCCAAGCTTTTGAGATGAGGCCACCAGGGTGACCATGGCCAAACCCAAGAGGCCGAGCGCTGACGGGTTGGCTACCACCTCTTGTACCCGCTTGATTTCTCCTTGGACCGACACAATTACCATCCTCCATCAAAAAATGTAGCTGTGTTTAAGCCCGTTATCTGTCAATATACCGACACCTTTCACTCCCCTCGTTAAGATTTTCACAAAAAGATACAGGTTCATGATAACATCTCAGATACTACCCGGGCAATAAAAATAACCCAGGAGAAGGAATAATAGTAAGCCGGTTGTATGCGGGAAGTGATACTGAAGGGTATTTATTGCAGGAAAACTTTTTTCGCCCGGTTATGGGTGCCGGCCTGTCGGCGGATGTTCCTGCCGCCGGGTGCCCAAATGGGCAGGCTCCTTGTTAACCGGAGCATATTTTGCGATGCCCGGTTGGTAGATTATAAAGGGGAGAAGTGATAAATTATTAAAAGGTGTTCGAATAATGCTGTTTATTCCCCATATCGAAGTGAGAGAGGTGCTTCTTACTTGCCGTTTGATAATCGGGCCATCGGGGTTTTTGATTCCGGAATAGGGGGGCTTACTGTTGCTCGTCTTATTCAGCAGCAGCTCCCCGGTGAGGATATCATATATATTGGCGACACGGCTCACCTGCCCTACGGTGAAAAGTCGGTTTCCCAACTGATAGAATACGCCCGCCGGATTATGGATTTTCTTATGGAAAACCAGGTTAAAGCCATTGTGGCCGCTTGTAATACCAGTTCTTCCGTGTCCATTGATATCTTGCGGGATGGCTATCCGGTCCCCATTATCGGCGTGGTCAAGCCTGGAGCCCGGGCGGCGGTGAAGGTCAGTAAAAACCTGCGGATTGGCGTACTGGCAACGGAGGCTACCGTCAAGAGTTCCGCCTACCGCCGGGAGATCCTCAGCATCCAGGGGAACGCCCGGGTATGGGAGATCCCCTGCCCGCTGCTGGTACCGGCGGTGGAGCAGGGACGGAACACTGCTCCGGAAATCAGGGAGGCGGTATCTTCTTATCTCCACCTGCCCCTACAAAACCAGGCGGATACCATTGTTCTGGGCTGTACACATTACCCGTATCTGCAGTCGGTTATTGCCGAGGTTAGCGGAGAACAGGTAACCATTGTCGACCCGGCGGTAGAAACCGTAGCCGAACTCAAAAAGGTTTTGGCGGATATGCAGGGATATGCTCGCCGGGAAACGGGGAGGGCAATTTTTTACGCCACCGGAAATACTTATTCTTTTACGGAAATTGGAGCCAGGTTTTATGGGAGGGACCTGGGAAGGGTAGAGACCGTGGATATCTAATTCTTCACAATAAAGCCGGTTGTAATCGAGAATTAGGGCCTACTGCCGGCTGTCAAGCGGCAGCACTCCAAAATGCGGCTGCAGCCTTCGGTACGGTTTCAGAATCGGCCCGGGGTTCACCGGCTGGGAAAACGTTTCGGGAAAGGGATCGGAATGCGTACCATTCAGTCGGAAGACATAACCAGGGCGGTGGCGGTAGCAGCCATCGAGGCCAATACCGTGCTGCCCCCTGATATTTACCAGGCATTGAGGACTGCGTATGAGAAGGAAAGACTGCCGCGGGCCAGGTACCTGTTAAAAGTCCTGCTGGATAATGCTGATATTGCGAAAAAAGAGGGATTGGCCCTGTGTCAGGACACGGGCATGGTGGTGGTTAACATAATAATTGGACAGGAGGTCCATATCGCCGGTGATCTAAAGGAGGCGGTTGATGAAGGGGTAAGATTGGGTTACCGCCAGGGGCACTTTCGGGCTTCAGTGGTGAAGGATCCCCTCATCCGGGTTAATACCGGCGACAACACCCCCTGCATCATGCACACGGAGATCGTTCCCGGAGACACGGTGCGGATAACCGTATTCCCGAAGGGAGCCGGTAGTGAGAACATGGGCCGGGTAGCCATGCTCAAGCCTGGTGCCGGAGAACAGGGGATTGTCGATTTTGTAGTGGAGACGGTGGAGATGGCCGGGGGAAATCCCTGCCCGCCGCTGGTAGTGGGGGTTGGGATTGGTGGTAATATGGAGCTGGCTTCCTACCTGGCCAAGAAGGCATTAATGAGGCCCCTGGGAGCGTCGGGTCCTTATCCGGAACTCCGGCATAAGCTGCTGGAGTCAATTAACAAGACCGGGATCGGTCCCCAGGGATTAGGGGGAGATACCACTGCTCTGGGGGTCAACATCGAGTCCTTTCCAACACATATCGCCAGCCTGCCGGTAGCCGTTAATCTGGGCTGCCACTCAACCCGGCGCTGTACGCGGGAGCTTTAGAGGTTTATCGTTAATGGAGGTCTTAAATGGAGCTTAAGGTGGTAAGAACACCTTTGACAACCGAGGTGGTGCGGTCACTGAGAGCCGGTGACTTTGTAGCCCTGCATGGGGTTGTATATACCGCCCGCGACGCGGCTCACCGGCGAATGATCCAAGCCATCGTCTCTGGAGAGCCGCTGCCGTTTGATCCGGCGGGACAGGTGATTTATTACACCGGTCCCTGTCCCGGTTTTAACCATTACCCGCTGGGATCGTGCGGGCCTACCACCAGTGGGCGGATGGATGGTTATACGGTGGAGCTTCTAAAACTTGGAATTAGGGGAATGATAGGCAAAGGAGAAAGAGCCGCTGAGGTCAGGGCGGCGATGCAGGAGTACCAGGCAGTGTACCTGGCAACCATCGGTGGCGCCGGAGCCTATTTATCCCGGAAAGTGCTGCGGGCGGAGATCGTGGCCTATCCGGATCTGGGGCCGGAGGCGGTTATGAGACTGGAAGTGGTTGATTTCCCATGCATTGTGGCAACGGATGTCCATGGGGGTAATCTCTACAGAGATAACAACAAGGGGGCTATATAAAGATGCGTAATAACGGAAGACGGCCTGATGAGATGAGGCCGGTTAAAATAACACCCAACTACCTGAAATATGCAGAGGGCTCGGTATTGATCGAGGCAGGAGACACGCGGGTCATATGTGCAGCCTCAGTCGAGGACAAGGTCCCGCCCTTTTTGAAGGGGACCGGCTCAGGCTGGGTGACAGCCGAATACGGCCTGCTGCCGCGTTCCACCGAGACGCGGAACGTTAGAGAGGCATCCCGGGGAAAGGTGAGCGGTCGGACCTCGGAGATTCAGCGCTTGGTGGGAAGGTCTCTAAGGGCGGCAGTGGATTTTGAGGCCCTGGGTGAAAGGACCATCTGGATCGATTGTGATGTTATCCAGGCTGATGGAGGCACCCGCACCGCTTCAATAACCGGGGCTTTCGTAGCAATGTGCCTGGCTATGAGAGTATTAAAGGAGCAGGGATTAATTGAGAGGATGCCGGTTAAAGACTATGTAGCCGCCATCAGTGTTGGTATTGTTGACGATGAGGTTATTCTCGACCTTGATTATGCGGAAGACTCCCGGGCTGAGGTGGACATGAACGTGGTCATGAACGGCCAGGGAGAATTCATAGAGATTCAGGGAACGGCTGAGGGTAAACCCTTTACCCGGACCCAGATGGATAGGCTTCTCGATCTGGCTGCCGGGGGCATCAGAGAACTTATTGATATACAAATGGGTATTATAGGAGAAATAGGTGAATGAAAGCAGATCTGGTGATAGCCTCGCGTAACGAGAAAAAGAAAAGGGAACTGCTGCAGGTTATAGGAGACCTGGACCTGGAAGTTGCGACCTTAAACGAATTTCCCCAGGCGCCGGAAGTTGAAGAGGATGGGATGACCTTTCGCGAGAATGCGGTCAAAAAGGCCCGCGAGATTGCTGATTTTACCGGGCGTATGACTCTCGCAGACGATTCGGGTCTGGAAGTAGATGCGCTGGGAGGACTCCCCGGGGTGCACTCAGCCCGTTTCGCCGGTGAACCCTCCAATGACGAGCGCAATAATCAGAAACTCCTGGAGATGCTGGAGGGCGTCCCCGCTCAGGAACGAACTGCCCGTTTTCGCTGTGTAATTGCCATCGCTTTCCCCGATGGCCGGGTTGAGACTGCTGAAGATACCTGCGAAGGCCGGATTGGTTTCACACCCCGAGGCCAGGCGGGTTTCGGTTACGATCCTCTATTCATTCCCGATGGATATGACCTGACCTTCGCCGAGTTGAGCCCGGAGGTAAAAAACCGCATAAGCCACCGGGGAAAGGCATTACAGAAGGCAAAAAAGCTACTGCAAAGTATTTAGAGTGCTTAACCGGGCTGGCGTATCGCTTAACCAGTCAATGCTAAAGGCTGTTCCCGGCAAATAGTGCCGGTGTTGGTACAACGCTGTTGATGGGGAGGGTTTTCCGTTGCTGGTTGCGGTGGTCGGGGATACCCATGGCCGTTGGGAACCTGTACATAAAGAGATTAAGTCGCTCCCCGGATTAGAAGTTTTGCTTCATACCGGGGACCATTACCAGGATGGCAGGGTATTGGCCCGCAAGCTGAAAATCAAGGGTTATTCGGTAGTTGGCAACTGTGACCGTGCCGGCGGGGTGAGAGAGAAGGTTCTGGAACTGGAAGGGCACCGAATTCTTCTTACCCACGGACACCTCTATCGCGTAAAACAGACCATGAACCACCTCTACTACAAAGCCCGAGAGGGCCGATACGATATTGTCGTCTTTGGACATACCCATGTTCCCTTCCTGGAAAAGGTGGATGGCATCTGGTTTATCAATCCGGGAAGTCCCACTTATCCCCGCTACGGTATCCCTACCTACGGCTTGATGGAGCTCCTTCCAGGCCGAGCTGAACTGCGGATCGTAGAGATGAAACGGGCCTAGCCCCCGAGGATGGTAGCTTCATTGACAAAAGTTCGGCATTGAAGGTACAATAAATGTTGCGTCGGGGTGTAGCGCAGTTTGGCTAGCGCGCCTGCCTTGGGAGCAGGAGGTCGAAGGTTCAAATCCTTTCACCCCGACCATCTCATTTCTTGAGAACGCCGCAATGTTCAAACTTAAGCGGTTTCAGGATTAACATTAGAGGAGCAGGCACTCTCCATACGAATCCAGCACATACGCCTCGTGTCATTCTCCCGCCCCCGAACTGCCTTTAATTACCACGTTTCCAGGGCAGGACCTGGCAATTTTCTGTCGAAGCAATTTGAAGCAACATACAATTTGCAATACATACGGATGCAATATGATTAACACCAGAAGCTCACTCATCAAAAAATATCTATACATAGTTGTACTGGCGATTTTTGCGTTATTTATCGGACCATGGCTTTCCACTGCGTCCGCGGCCACCGGGTCAAGCTCGCCGCGGGTTATCCTCAATGGCAGAGAACTGGATTTTGAAGTCCCGCCGATTATTGAAAACTCCCGGACTTTGGTCCCGCTGCGGGGAATATTTGAGGCCATGGGAGCAAACGTTGACTGGAATGCTGCCAGCCGTGTTGTTACCGCCAGCAAAGGAGCTATTGCCGTCATACTGCCCGTTGACTCCAGCACGGCCATAGTAAATGGCAATCCATGCATCCTGGATGTACCCCCCAGGATAGTAAGTGGCCGGACTTTAGCTCCGCTGCGTTTTGTTGGTGAGGCCTTTGGCGGCAGGGTTACCTGGGACGGCAAAACAAAGACCGTTTACATCAGCAACGCGTCGGTTGATAAACCGGCTGCGGTAAAGGTAAATGCTAACCAGGTTAATCTTAGAAATGGACCTTCAACGCTTACAGCAGTGGTAGGCCGCGCCGGTTTCGGGGAAATATTTGAAGTCCTGGAAGAGCAGGATGGCTGGTATCGGGTCAGCCGTGGAAGTGAAACGGCATGGCTGGCAGGTTGGCTGGTTGTAGCCGGTCCCCCGGCAGGTACACCTGAGCCTGAGCCTCAACCCCAGGAAAGAATAGTGGTTCTGGATGCCGGGCACGGGGGCTTTGATCCGGGTGCGAGCGGAAATACACTCAAGGAAAAAGATGTTAACCTGAAAATAACTCAGGGCGTGGGAGAATTGCTTGCGCAAAAAGGCGTTACCGTCGTCTATACTCGTAGTGATGACCGCTATGTCAGTCTGGAGGAACGGAGCAGTATTGCTAATAGGTTAAACGCCAGTATTTTTGTATCAATACATAATAACGCCGGTGACCTACCATCTGCATCTGGAACCGAAACCTATTTCTATGCTCCGGCTAGTAATCTGGATCTATTTGCTCAGCGTGAGGCCAGGGCTAAGTTAGCTAAAGCCATACAGACAGAATTGGTTTCCATGCTATTAAGAAAGGACCGCGGGGTGAAAGAGGCCAATTTATCAGTCTTAAGAAATACGCTGATGCCTTCGGCGTTAGTTGAGGTAGTTTTTATAAGCAATCCCATGGAAGAAGCTCTATTGCAAAACAACGATTTTATCAATCGGGCAGCATTAGGCATTGCCAACGGCATAATGGCTTTCATGAATGATATTGATTGAACAAACCGGCACAGTGTGATAGATTCGCATTGAGGTGGGCAGAGAGAGTTCAACGGGAGGCCGGTCAATGTTCAACAGCAGCCGATGTCAAGATGTAGTGGTTGGGCAGTGGACATGTTCCCTGATGGTTTATACGACTCTTATCTACCTCTATGTGGTAGATGGGCTTTTGATTGATACCGGACCCAAACGCCTGCAGCGGCAGAGCAGCATGTTCTTTCTGAGGAATTCGATTAACCAGGTTGCACTGTCCCATCTTCATGAAGATCATTCCGGAATGGCCGCATGGCTTGAGCACAACTTGCAAATACCAATATACCTGCATGAGATGGCAATTCCCGAGGCAAAAGAACGAGGCAAATATCGATTATACCGTCAACTGATGTGGGGGAACCGCCCTGCATTCACACCGCAGCCGTTTCCGGAAGTGTTAACGACCGGGAAATACACTTTTGATGTAATAGACTCTCCTGGTCATACAGAGCATCATAAGGTATTTCACGAGAAGAATCAGGGTTGGCTTTTTACGGGTGATATTTATGTAGCCCCCAAACAGTTGGTGGCAATGTACGATGAGAACATGAAGGATACCATAGTTTCACTGCAAAAGCTTCTGCGGCTCGATTTCGATACCGTGTTCTGTGCACACAATGGGGTGATAGAGAATGGAAAGGCTGCACTTCAGAAAAAGCTTGATTATATGCTGGACTTACAGGGAAAAGTCGAAGGATTACGACGGCAGGGATTGACGGATAGAGAAATCGATCACAAGCTGTTCCCCAAGATCCCGTTGATTGCTAAAGTGTCCGGAGGTGAATGGTCTTCCTACAACATTGTAAAGACGTTATAGTATTGATGCTGCCGCCAGCAATTTTTTAGGTTTGGAGAAGGATAAAGAAGGGTTAACCTAACATATATTCTCGAGGTGATTAGATGCGACCTTTCTTGAAATGGCCGGGAAGTAAATATCGCATAGTTGATGCAATCAAAGCGCGCCTCCCAGAAGGAAACCGGTTGGTTGAGCCTTTCGTCGGCTCCGGAGCCGTGTTTCTTAATACTGATTATAACCGGTATTTATTGAATGATAACAATCCAGACCTGATCAATCTTTACCGGATCCTAAAAAAAGAGGGCGAACCTTTCATCCAATTCTGCAGGACCTTCTTTACACCAGAAAACAATTCCGCGACCAAATATTACGAGTTTCGCCATCTATTTAACACGACAGACGATCGGCGGCTTAAATCAGCGTTATTGGTTTACCTGAACCGCCACGGCTTCAACGGTCTGATTCGTTACAATTTGCAGCACGAGTTTAACGTACCCTTTGGAGAATACAAGAAGCCTTACTTTCCACTCGAAGAGATGCGATTCTTCTGGAAGAAATCCAAGAAAGCCACGTTTACATGCCGTGACTTTACCGTGACGATGAGCAGGGCCAAAAAAGGCGATGTTTTCTACTGTGATCCGCCCTATGTTCCCCTTTCCGCAACCTCAAACTTTACAAGCTACAGTGCCGGCGGGTTTTCATTGGCCCAACAGGCAAAGCTGGCCGAGTTGGCCGAAAAGCTTTCTGGCAAGGGTATACCGGTTTTGATATCAAACCACGATACGGCGTTTACTGCTGTTACTTATCAGAATGCCGAGGTATCACACTTACAGGTGCGGCGTTTCATCAGCTGTGATGGAGATAACCGGAATGAAGTAGGTGAAGTTTTGGCACTCTTTAATTCCGGGGAGGAAGCGATATGAGTCAGCGGTTTTGCCAATGATGCACGGGAACCCCAGAAGGGGACAGTAATCAGCACCCTGGCCAAAGGGGTTTGAAGCGGCTTTAGTTCCGACCAATCCGGTTTCTGCAGGTCTTTACAAGTGGTTATTCCTACAACAATGCCCTCCTATAGGCAACGGCTCCAGTCCTTGGGAGTTTTGTCGATGGTAAGTAGGGGTGATGAGGCGGCAACTGCACCTACCAATTTATTACAGGGTGATTCGGTAATCCCGGGGTTTCAGATTGCGAATCCTTTGGTTAGATTGAAGAAGCAAACAGCTCTTTATATTTTTCATACTTGTAACGACTCAGTAAAGCCGGCTTGTCATACCCCGGGAAGATGATTTCCCAGGATCTGTTGCCCATATTACGTACCTTTCTGATCCGATTGATGTTGACGATATAAGATTTGTGGGTTCGCAGGAATTCCCCGGGTAATGACTCAGTAAGGCTGCTCAGACTCCTGGCAAGTTCGTATACTCCATTGCGGGTATGTACCAGGGTAGTTTTGCCCTGCCTTTCGAAAAAGAAGATTTCTGAAGGAACCAGAAAGACTATCTCTTGCCGTCCGCTTTGAACGACTATCCGTTTCGGTCGGCTTTGACTTTGCTGTTTGTATTCTCGGGCCAACCCGTTTAAGGTGTCAAAAACCTTATCCTTAGTTATGGGCTTCAGGATGTAATCATAGGGATGCACCGTAAATGAATTCAGGGCGTATTGGGTATAACCGGTGACAAAGACAAATCTGGTAGCCGGGCTTATTTCGGCAATAATGCCGGCCACCTCCAGCCCCGTATAATCGTCTTCGGGGGATAATTCTATATCAAGCAAAGCAACATTCGGCTTTTGTTCCCAAGCCAGTCGAACGGCGTCCTTGCCGTCACTGGTCTCGAAAACACTCTTAACCATTGGGTGTTCTGATACTATGGCCTGTAAGTACCTAAGGGTATAAACTTCATCCTCAAGAATAAGTACCTCGAGCATTAACATACCTACCTACCTACTTTAAGCGCTCTCTGATGCACGGCTCATGGACCGGCCCCGGTCATCCGGCGGGATAGGTTTTTTCAGGATCCTGCAATACTTCGTTTTTGGGCAGGGAAATAACAAACATGGTTTTTGGTTTTCTGATTACGGTTATCCTGCCCCGGTATGAATCAACCAGACTCTTAACGATATACAGACCATAACCTCTTGCTTCCGATGCCTTGGTGGTATAACCCGGCATAAAAAGCCTGGGTAATTGTTTATCGGTAATTGTGTCACCGGTATTGGCGATATAGAGTGCGATCCGGTTGTCCTCCTCTTTGATCACAAGGGAGACTCTTCGGTTCGTTTCTTCATGGACTGCTGCTTCCAGGGCGTTGTCCAGAAGGTTTTCCAAAATGCTTAAGAGTTCCCAGAAAGAAAGAGCGATTTCGTTAATGCTGCAATTGATTGAAAATGTAAATTCTATACCCTGGTTGGCCGCGATCTTGTGCCAGCAATTAAGGAGTGCCGTCAGAGACTGATTACCCGCATACATGGGCTTATGATTGTACCGGTATAACTCGGCGATTTCTTCAATATAATCCCTGGCAACTTCCACTTCGTTCAGGTTGAGCATGGCCTGAAGGGTTTGAATGTGGCGAATCTGTTCATGCCTTTGTGTTAGATAACGGTGGTGTTCCCCGCTTAGTTTGCTTTCTGTGTGCATCCACCTCCGCCGTCTGATATTTCGAATTGACACTATAGCCAATAGACTTGAAATCATTACCGCCAAATTTGCTGGAGGAAGCACCTTTCTTGGCAACGTCAGGTTGGTACTGGTATAGACCTCTATATTTAGCCATGTCAGAAACAGGCACTGTATCAATATTGTCATTACAAGTATCGCCAGGCTACCTTTACGCATATTGAATGCCCCTTTATTCCCGGTTAAATCAGTAATGGGCAGCCAGAACAACATTAGCCGAGATTTGCGGGGAGGTGCTACGAACAGCAACCTTTGGTATGTGTAAGGAGTGTAGCGGGTGGATGTGTTTCTGTCTGGATCCCCAACATCACCTGTTGTGCCGTAAACTGTTGGGACTCCTTTAAGGATCGTCAAACCCGGATGTTTTCTGGTTTGAGCATCCGCGGCGATATAATTGTCAGAAACTTCGTATTATTAAATATAACATATCAGGAAGGTAATTGCTAGAAATACAGTTATTGTGGGATGAAAGCAGAAATAGCATAGAATGCTTTGCTAGGACCTAATTCCTACAAAACATTCATTATGAAAAGGGACAATATTGACCAGATTATGGTTATTGGTGACTGAAAACCGGCTATTGGTGCACATCGTATTTTAACAGTACAAAATACATGCTAGCATCAATTTACAGCCGGTTGTGAGATTCAACATGAAAGGAGGTGGGACAAGAGGGGTTTGACCGACTTGTGCTCTCAATACCGCAAAATACCAGACAGTAAATATCACCTTTTCATAAAAAGATTCTATAAGGGTTTTCTAAATCTATCTTTATGGGAGGTGCGTTACATGTCAAATCGGTTATTCAGAGCGAGAAGAACAGTTTTTTCTGTTTTAATTCTATTTGCTTTCATGATTTCCTTTGTTGCTGCTATTCCCGGAGTGAGTTATGCTTCGCCACCAATAGTACGCTATGACTACGCTCCCGGGAAATATTCGGATAACGGTCCGTACTCGTACAGCACCTACCAGTTGCCTGGTTGGCGGCATGGAGCTACAGTTTATTATCCGACGGATGCTGATGCTCCTTTTTCGGGCATAGTATTCTGCCCGCCTTATATGGGAACTCAAATCATGTATAGGGATTGGGGCCCGTTTTTTGCCTCCCATGGTATTGTATTAGTTACCATGGATACCAGCAGCACTCTGATAACTGTGGATCAGAGAGCCCGGGAGCAAAGAACAGTTCTCGACTTATTAAAAGCCGAAAACACCCGCGCCAACAGTCCGCTTTATCAGCAACTGGACACGGACAGAGTCGGTGCTATGGGCTGGTCCATGGGCGGTGGTGCCACCTGGATTAACTCTGCGGAGTATCCGGGTCTGAAAACCGCCATGTCACTGGCCGGACACAATCTGACCGCGATAAATATCAATTCCAAGGGTTTCGGCACCCAATGTCCCACAATCATTTTCTGTGGAGCTTTGGATACGACCTACCTTGGTGGTATGTTACAGTCAGAGACAGTTTACTATAATATACCTAGCGGTGTTCCCAAGGTTTATTACGAAGTTGGAACTGCCGGTCACTTTGTCTGGGGCGGCCCAACCGATGCGAACGACCATGTGGCAGAGCTGGCCCTGGCGTTCCAGAAGACCTTCCTGGATGGTGACAGTCGCTGGGAACAGTATATCGAAGAACCTCTCTTTGATTTCCTTTCAACCTTCAGAAGCAGAAACATAAACAACTGACCCGGTGATTAATAGGACTGTTTGCATAGTCTTGTGTAATCCCGGGGCGGCGTCAGTCAGCAAGTCGCTGGGCGGGTTACCGCCCAGCGACTTTCGATTGGGGGCTCCGTAACCTGTTTAGACATTTCTTGTGCCCTCGAAGGAAAGGTATTATCTGCTGTCGAATTAATCAGCAATGTTATTATTGCCAAAGGAATGATTACCAGGGTGTTAAAGAAAGAAACGGTGTGGTTGACTATTTCCTGGATAGCAGCCCTGGCAATAGCGGGGTACTGCCATTATTACCTGGGAATTGATGCTGTATACACACATTTCTTTTATTTTGT
The DNA here is from genome assembly GCA_001512495.1 of Syntrophothermus sp. DTU052. Taxonomy (GTDB): domain Bacteria; phylum Bacillota; class Syntrophomonadia; order Syntrophomonadales; family DTU052; genus DTU052. The sequence goes on from LFRU01000082.1 coordinate 74,771, forward strand.
TCTGGCGTTAACGGCTGTTTATAGGAGCCGTTATCTCATACCTACTGCTGCTTTCCTGAGTATTCTACATATTTCACTGGGGTATTTGACTACCGGGGCAGTTGGCGGCGCGCCACTGGCGAGAGCTTTAATGATGTTGGTTGTAGGTTTTATCATCGATGTAATGATGAATTATTTTTATTCACAAGAGAGGGTAATAAAAGAGAAGCAGGACAAACTGCAGCTGCTGGTAGAAAACATTTCCGATGTACCCTGGATATTAAACTTGACAACCGGAAAGTGGGAGTATATGAGTCCGGCAATTGAACAGTTAACGGGTTATACCCTGGAAGAGATCCTGAACCAGCCGGTGAAGCAAATTCTCGTCCCGGAAGCGTACCCCGTACTGATGGAGAAGCTCACGGAACGCATCGAAAGTTATATCCAGGATGGCACCCGTTCTCCCACGTACAGGGATTGGATCGAACACACCCGCAAGGATGGATCAAAGGTTGCGGTAGAGTTTATGTCCAAGTATGTGAAAAATGATAAAGGGGATCTGCTTTTAGTTGGTATATCCCGGGATATATCTGAGCGTCATGAAATGGCCATGAAACTGGCGACAAATAATGAGATCATGGAGTCGTTACTGAAAAATACCCCCAACCTGATGGCGATTATTGACAATAAAGGAAAATGCTTAATGGTTTCCGAAACCATGGCTGATTTTCTTGGAGCATCACCGGAAGAAGTCAAGGAAAAATACCTTAAGGCGGTTATGCCTTCCCTGCTGGCATCAAAATATGAGGAACTGATTGCCGAGATTTCAGATAAAAAAGAACCGGTGGTTAAGGTGGAAACCATTCCGTCACCGGATGGGGAAAGGATCTTTGAGATATGGGGATTCCCATTAATTAAATTTGAAGGCCAGGTGGAATTGATCTGCTCAATAGGAATGGAGATAACGGATCGCTGGAAGGACCAGGAGAAGATCCGGCAGCAAAACCTGGAGATCATTGCCCTGACCAACAATGTTTCCGATATCATCGCCAGGTTTGACAAGAACTTCCGTTATGTGTATACCAACCAGAAAAAGAAAACTGCCCGTTTTCTGGGTAAAACCAACCGGGAATTGGGCATGCCGGAGCCAAATGTGACCGCATGGGAAGGAGCAATCCGTACCGCCTTTACAACTGGAGTTGAACAGACGTTGGAAACCAGCAACCGTGGGCCCCGCGGCATGAGGTATTACCACTCGCTTATTACGCCGGAACGGGACGAGAAGGGCGAGGTGGTGTCGGTGGTAACCGCTACCCGCGATATTACGGATTTGAAGGAACTGCAGTTGGCTTTGGATTTGGAGAAGCAGAATCTGTACACAACGCTGGAGAGCATCGGCGACGGAGTGATTTCCACGGATCGCAATGGGCATATCACTCTTATAAATAAGGTGGCGGAGAGGCTGACCGGTTGGACCCGAAGTGAAGCGTGTGGACGACCGTTTGAGGAAGTCTTTCATATTGTTGATGAGCATACGGGGGAACGCTGTGAAAACCCGATTGAGCAGGTGTTGATCCATCGGAAAACGGTTGAACTCGGTAATAACACTATTCTGATATCCAAACAGGGTGTACACATACCTATCGAAGATACCGCTGCGCCCATAATTGATGCAGAGGGGAACATCACCGGCGTGGTTGTAGTATTCCGGGATTTCACCGACAAGAGGGAAAAGCAGAAGAGGATAATCTATCTCAGCTACCACGACCAACTGACCGGCTTGTACAATCGCAGGTTTTTCGAGGAGGAGAAGAAAAGACTGGATACCCCAAGAAATATTCCCATAACCCTGGTTATGGCCGATGTCAACGGACTCAAGATGACCAACGATGCCTTTGGGCATAGTGTGGGCGATGAGCTGCTGCGGAAAGCCGCCGAGGTGATAAGAAAAGAGTGTCGCGCTGATGATATTATCGCCCGCATCGGGGGAGACGAATTCTGCATCCTCTTACCCAAGACCAGTCGGGAGGAAGCTGAAGGGATTATCAAGCGAATAAAAAAAGCGGCGGCCAGGGAGAAAGTTGGAAATGCAATTCTGTCTATCTCTTTCGGCTGTGAGACCAAGCAGCAAGCAGATGAAAATATAGAGGCCATCTTTAAGAAGGCCGAGGATAATATGTACAGAGCCAAGTTATCGGAAAGCTCTACAATGAGATATCAGACAGTATTAATGATTATCGAGGCCTTATATGCGAAACACCCGAGAGAGAAGCAGCACTCTTATAACGTCAGTCGGCTGTCTGAAAAGATTGGCGGCGCATTGGACTTGAGCCCGGATACTCTGCAAGAGCTCAGAACCGGGGGGCTGATGCATGATATTGGGAAAATTACTATTGACGAGTCAATACTGGCCAAACCAGAGCCCTTAACTGATGCCGAAAGGTTGGAAGTGCTGCGCCATGCGGAAACCGGGTATCGTATCCTCTGTTCCGTAAGCGGGTTTGCAAATATAGCGGAACATGTCCTGGCCCACCATGAAAGATGGGACGGTCAGGGGTATCCCAAAGGGCTTAAAGGTGAAGAGATACCGTTGGAGGCGAGAATCATTGCTGTGGCTGAAGCTTATGATGCCATGACAACCGAAACGCCTTACCGCCGGGCGCTCAGCAAAGAAGAGGCCATCAGAGAAATATGGCAAAATGCCGGCATCCAGTTTGACCCGGAGATCGCCAGGGTGTTCATTACCAAGGTTCTGGAAATTGAAGACGAGGTTGCTGACTCCAACCCTTCTGAGACTGACTCTGAGTTCTAGTACCGCCAAGCTCCAGTGCTAAACTGACGGCCCTCTCCAGTTGACATAATAACCCTCCCGCATCCTTTCCTGTATCAACAGATTTTCCGGTAATGCTGTAGGCTATCGTGTTGTTTCTTGAGCAGATATCGGCTTCCTTCGGGGGCGATTCGTAAGACCCAGGATGGACAACGATTTCCCGCCTTTTTCCTAAAAAATAGCGGTGATCACGGTTGAGGTCCCAAGGGGTGTACTACATAAAAACGCATAATGACGTGAATGATACATAGAGCAAGAGTACTAAGACAAGAGGTTGTTCAGATGCTCCTGGTTATCCTGCGAACGGTGATACTGTTCACAGTAGTAGTTGTTTTTCTCCGTCTGATGGGGAAACGACAGATCGGTCAGCTGCAGCCTTATGAGTTGGCCATAGTAATCCTCATTTCCGAATTGGCGGTTATCCCCATGGAGAATACATCCATTCCGATTATGGGAGGGCTAATCCCTATTTTTGTCCTGTTTACAGCCCAGGTGCTGTTGGCCTACATATCGCTGAAGAGCGAGAAGGCTCGCGGAATGATCTGTGGAACCCCCAGCGTTTTAATTGAAAACTCCAAGATTGTAGAAGCGGAGATGAGGAGACAGCGTTACAACATAAATGACCTGCTGGAGCAGTTGCGATGCAAAAATGTGGTGAACCTCTCGGATGTCGAGTATGCCATATTGGAAACCAGCGGGCAGTTGAGTGTGATTCTTAAGTCTCAGAAAAGGCCGCTGACGCCGGAGGATCTTGATATACCCACCGGCTATGAGGGACTTCCTACCACTCTGATCATCGATGGCTTTGTATTTCGGGATAACCTGAAGAGAATTAATCTCAGTGAGGAATGGCTAATTACAGAACTGGGTAAATTGGGGGTTGAAAGCCCAGGTGATGTACTCTTTGCCTACATCGATACCCGGGGAAACCTGTTCTGCCAGACGAAGGAGAGAACTGAAGGAGCAGATAAATCCAGATGAGACAGGTGGCCGTATCTGTAGTTATACTGGGGCTGATTAGCGGTTTGGGCTACTGGACCAATGTTTTGCTGCAGGAATCAGCCCAAAATTTGGTGTTCCATATTGACATGGTTGTGGTTGAGATTAAAGCTGATCGCTGGGCAGAGGCTGAAAACCACATCAGGGAACTGGAGGAGGCTTGGAACCGGCATGTAGGCTGGTGGCCGATTATACTGGATCACCAGGAGATTGACAATATCGAGTTTTCCCTGGCCCGATGTCGGGAATACGTAGCCAGTCATGATAAACCCCTCTCGCTGGGGCAGCTGTCAGAACTGAAAATGATGGTTGAACATATCCCGGCCAAGGAAGCCGTTACCTGGAAAAACATCCTGTGAACAGAAGTGGGATCAGCAGATTTGAATGACCGGCTTATACACAAACAGGTTCTCAGGAGAACGTGTCTGCTGCTCGAAACCGGCACGATAATAGCCAGCATTATTTTGCCTACAGTAAAGGATTCTCCCCGCCTGCCGAGAAAAAATAATACTATGTAATCATACAACACCTCTATCGGCATGATTAGGTCCCCAGGATGCAATCCCATCCAAGAGGGTTTGACATGTACAGGAAAAGGAGATGACTGAGTTGCGGAGCATCAGACAGCTGTTTGATTTGTCCGGACAGGTTGCTATTGTTACCGGAGGCGCCGCCGGTATTGGCGTGCAGATGGCCTATGCCCTGGGGGAGGCGGGTGCTGATTTGGTTCTGGCGGCGCGGAAGATTGACCGGTGCACCGAGGCAGCCCGAACGATGGAGAAGGAATTGGGGATAAGGGTGTTCCCGGCCCGGTGCGATGTGAGCAAAGCGGAAGAGATAGATGCCCTGTACCAAAACGTAATGCAGGAATTTGGCCGGGTTGATATCCTGGTCAACAATTCCGGAGCCAACTGGGGAGCGCCTTCATTGGATTATCCGCTTGACGGTTGGAACAAGGTGATAAATACGAACGTAACCGGCTCCTGGCTCATGTGTCAGAAAGCCGGGCAGATAATGTCGCGGCAGATGTACGGTCGCATAATAAATGTGGCCTCACTGGCCTCATTCGTTGGTGCCGATCCGGAGGTCATGGATGCGGTGGCTTACCAGACCAGCAAGGCTGCAGTGGCCGGTCTTACCAGGGATCTGGCCGTTAAGTGGGCTCGGTACAACATAACCGTCAATGCCATAGCCCCGGGGTGGTTTCCCAGCAAGATGAGCCAAGCCACCCTTGAGAAAAGCAAGGAAAAGATACTCTCATTCATCCCCATGAAGAGGTTTGGGGCAGAGGACGAGTTGAAAGCCGCTACCCTCTTTCTGGCATCCCCCGGGGCCAGTTACTGTACCGGAGTGGTCCTGAGTGTGGACGGCGGCTGGGTTGTAATGTAGTCAAATACAGAGAACAACGGTTTCATAGATCGAGCGGCATTGGTACTGCCATACCGGAGATGCGGTGTTACAAGACCCGGAAAATGACAGATTCTATTTTGTGGATCGTATGGGTTCGGTTATCAGAAGACGTGGAGAGAACATCTCACCCATACAGATAGAGGAGGCAGCCAATAGTCTGCCCGGAGTTTCTATGTCCGCAGCCTTCCCGGTTCCAGCAGAGGTAGGTGGGGAAGATGAAGTGGCCTTGGTTACAAATGTTGATGGAAAACGTGACTGATGTCACCCGAATTTTTGAACCTGAAACTCGCCGGTGGGTAGCCAGTTACCGTAACGGAATGGTCCTGAGTGTGGACGGCGGCCGGGTTGCCATGTGATCAAATGTAGTGAATGCAATATTCTAATATGCTAATATGGTGTTGGTTATCAAGGGGTAAAAGACAATACCGGTACAAGCCGGCCCTGAACTCTCATCATATCGACCAATGCGTTAATACGCAGAAGCATCTTCGTGAAGAAAGGTTGGAAATCATGAAAAAGTTACCACCAAACCTGTTGAGAACCCCGGATGTGTATGTTGATGAGCAGGTAAAAAAGATTTTTCAACAGTCCGGGTTCGGGGGTATTCCATTATGGACCGAATCGGGATGTACCATATTTGTTCATACCCGGGCCGACATAATAGAGACCACACTGGGAGCCGATCTGGCTGTTCAACTTGAGTTCGAAGAAGTGGACGGGGTCCCCCTTATCTGGCTGGAGTTGGAGATCGTTATTGCCGATACTGACCATCATCGTGTCAGCATATTTCTAAATATTCTCGACGACCAGGCAGTATCATGCTTACGAGCCCTGCCCTACCAGCGCTGGATCGTTATTCACTGGTACGATGAAAAACGGGAGTATACCGGTTCGAGTGCGGTGGAATGGAGTCCTGATAACCAGGAGAAAGTCAGGAAGGTAACCCAGCAGGCGCAGGAGGCAATCGAACGGACCGGGGGCGGGGATTTTGAGGAAGTCATCAACCGGGTCAAGAAAGACCGTCATCTATCATAGTGCTGTCAACTGAATCTCCGCCTCGTGCTGTAGCCTGGCCCAGCCTGCCCCATAGCCACCTGGAATGGTTATTCATCTGCGATGCGGCTTGCGGGACTTCGTCTGCTTCCCGGCTTTACTCAGGACACCTGTGGGCGTAGGAGCCGCAGAGCTGCTGTTCTTATTGTCCTGGTCGTACTTTTTCAACAGTTCCTGTTCGGCTGTGATAAGGGCTTGATATAATGACTGTTGGCCCAAAAAGACTGTCAGCAGCTGTTGGCGCAGCATTTCCAGTTGTTTTACGTCATCCAAAAGGACCTTTCTATTGACATCGCTGACGTCCAGGAAGTTTGCCTCATTGTTGAGGTGTCTCTTTTTTGATTGAATCCATCGGGTAACTGTCTTGAGGTCTTCTTCGTTCCTTGATAATACTTCCTTGAGGAAGGCCGCCAGACTGCTGATTCCAACCCCCGTATCATCACTTTCGATATCCGCCGTCATTTGAGAGTGGGTCTTATAGATGCGGCTGACAGGTTCCTTGCCCATCTGTGGAGGCTCCTTTCGGTTGATTGCTAACCATAGTCTATCCTATTCGTCAACATGCTCGGATGCTACCATATCGGCTGTACAATGCGGACAGCTTGCCAGAATTATGGTAATGATGGTATAAAATCAGTATCTAACCGCGGTTTTGCAGAGGGAGAATAGCGTTGGCAATATTTGCAATAGGAGACCTTCATTTGTCAAATGGCACCAAACCGATGGATATTTTCGGGGAAGAATGGCATAACCATGACCAGAAGATGGCTTTCAACTGGGACCGGGTTGTTAGACCGGAGGATACGGTACTAATAGCGGGGGATACTTCCTGGGCCATGCGGTTAAAAGAGGCGATTCCTGATTTTGAATGGATTGCCGCCCGACCGGGGAGAAAAATAATGGCCAAAGGCAACCACTGTTATTTCTGGAGCACCCAGCGCAAGATGATGGAAATACTAGGGCCCCTCGGTATTGAAACGCTCAATGCGGATTGTACGATGGTGGGAGGGATTGCCGTAGCTGCGACCCGAGGATGGATCACTCCGAGTGATCCGCGTTTTGATCCCGCCAAGGACCAGGTGGTTTACCAGAGAGAGATACAGCGGTTGGAAAGAGCTTTATCCCGAGTGCCTGACGATGCGGAACAGGTTATTGCCATGATGCATTTCCCCCCTTACGCCAATCAGGGAGAGGAGACCGATTTTATCAAGCTTTTAGTCGATAACGCAGTCGATATTGTTGTATACGGCCATCTCCACGGACGCTACCTGCAAAATGTGCTGACGGGAATTCACTGGAACATGAAATTCTATTGTGTTTCGGCGGATTACCTTGATTTTACACCCTGCCGGATACTGTAGCCTTTAGAAAGTGGGCGGGGGAGCCAATTCTCCCCCTGTTCTTCAAATAGTTACTGCATGGGTGGCTGGAAATTCTGCGCCTGCTGATCCATGACTTCCTGGTGCCCTTGCTGAATTGCCTTCTGGTCATTGGGGCTTAACATGTAGATCAACTGCTGCAGTTCGCCAACATGATGTTTTTCCTCTTCGGCTATGTGGTAGAGAACCTTTTTTACCCGTTCATCATTGGTGGCTAAAGCATGGGCTTCATAAACAATGATAGCCTCCAGTTCACCTGCCAGATCCACCCTTAAGGCCTGAAGCAGTTCTTCCTTGGACATCTGCCGAGGAACGCTGCCAACAAATGGATCGCCGATCTGGACCATCCTGATCGCCTCCCTTGTTTTTATGATATTTTTTGTAGGAGCCGCGTAATTATGTGCTGGAATAATTGAATGGAGGCAAGGGTCAAGGTAAGTACCGCCAATTAGAGTCTATTCTGCAATCTCGTAATTCCCGGCAAGTCTTAGACTGTTTTTCCCGGTGCCGGTTTGTTCTTAAATCTCCGGGTTCTGAATGCTCAATTCCAGGCGAATGCTGCCGCCGGGCATGCTTGACAAGTGCCGTAAGTTTGGGTATTCTCATAAAGTGGCTGATGAACTTGGCAGAGGCTGTTGTGTTGAAAAACTCATAAGGACGTTGTATAATATTCAGGCGGCTATTATGCGGGTGTAGCTCAATGGTAGAGCTCCAGCCTTCCAAGCTGGTAGCGTGGGTTCGATTCCCATCACCCGCTCCAACGAATGTCCCTGTAGCTCAGCTGGACAGAGCAACGGCCTTCTAAGCCGTGGGCCGGGGGTTCGAATCCCTCCGGGGACGCCATTGTGGTGGGCGTAGCTCAGTTGGCAGAGCATCAGATTGTGGCTCTGAGGGTCGTGGGTTCAAGTCCCATCGTCCACCCCATTTTATCTTGACACAGGCACGGAATTTCTATATACTCTGAGCCGTTGGGGTGTAGCCAAGCGGTAAGGCAACGGACTTTGACTCCGTCATGCGTTGGTTCGAATCCAGCCACCCCAGCCATTATTTCGAAAAATTATTGCGGGCCATTAGCTCAGGCGGTAGAGCACCTGACTTTTAATCAGGGTGTCGGTGGTTCGAGTCCACCATGGCTCACCATTTGAAATCCCGTAACCACGGCGTTTGTTGTGGTTCAAGAAATAGAGTGGAGTTGTACGGTATAGCCACCGTATAGCCACCGACAAAAAAAGAATCAGTACTAGGGGCCAGCTAGTACTGATTCAAATAAAAGGCAAGTTGGATAAACTCATTCAGTTACTGAATGAGTTTTTTCTTTCCGGGAGGAACGCATCGACGGTTCGAGCTAAACGCTCTGTTGAGTCAGGAAGTACGTGGCTGTAAATGTTAAGTGTGGTTGTGACATCCTTGTGGCCGAGCATTTTGCTGACGGTCGTAATGTCCACCCCATTTAGTAAAGATAGGGTCGCAAATGTATGCCTTAGTTCATGTAGGGTAAAGTCCAATCCCAGCTTAGTACAAAGCATACGAAATTTGCGGGTTACATAACCTGGGTCGAAAGGCGTTCCGTCCGGTTTTGCAAAAACCAGATCATGGTCGTTATAAAGTTCGCCCATCAGTAACCTTTCTTTGTTTTGATAGGCTTTATAACTCTTCAATTCAGCGACCAACTTGTCCGGGATCGTAAAACTCCTGATACTCTCTGGGGTTTTCGGCGTATCAAAATAATACTTACCATCGACTTTCAACAGGTTTTGTGCAACCCGCAATGTCTTGGTTTTGAAGTCAACATCAGCCCAGCGCAAGGCTAGTAACTCGCCCCGGCGCAACCCGGTAGAAACGGCTGTGTAATAAATCGCGTAATGAGTCCGGTTTGTGATGCTCTCCAAAAAGCTCTCCAACTGCTCAGGAGACATCGACCTTGCTTGAGTCGGCGCCTTTTTCGGCAACTTAACTTCAGCCGCCGGGTTTTTGTGGATATAGCCCTCGTTTATTGCTGCCTTTAGTGCCGAGTTCAATATAACCTTAGCGTATTCCACGGTTCTCGGGGACAGCCCTTTCTCCGAAAGATTGTTAATGAATGTTTGAACATGATTCGGGGACAGTTTGGTTAGTCGAATATGTCCCAAGCCAGGAATAATATAATCATTAACAACCTGCTCGTACGAATCATAGGTTTTACGTTTAACTGAGATCTTTTTATAGGTTGGCAGCCAAATCTCAAGCCATTGCCTAACCGTGATCGCGCTAACGCTTGCCATTGTAAGCTGTCCCTGCTGTTGCATTACCAGGGCCTTATTGAGTTTCTCCTGCACCTCCTTTCGTGTTTTCCCGTAGAAAACCTTACGCTTGCGTTTGCCCGTATTCGGGCAGTAGCCAAGCGTAAGGGCCGCGACCCAACGTCCTTTTTTGTCGCGGTAAATGGACCCTTCATTGTTCGCTCGTTTCCGAGCCATTATTGTTTCACCTCCTTTCCGTTAGATCCATTATACTCGAACTGGCTTGTGAGCCAACGCCTGAATCCATCGCGATGAATACGGATAACACGGCCAAAACGCAGGGCCGGGAAGCCATCGACGTGGCACAGTTTATACAATTGGGATGCTGCAACACGGGATAATATGGCCGCCTCCTTAACGGTTAGCAGTTCTGGAGCCGTGCTCCAATCAGTGGGATCGAGTTGTCCAACTTGCATACTTACTTTTCGCATAAGTACCTCCTTGTAATAAATTAGTCTCTAAAAAAGGGAAAACCCCTGGCCGGTGAGACCAGGGGTTCATAAACTCCTACGCTACGCTGTTGTCGGTATCCTCGTCTTCTTCCTTTTTCCGCCGCCGTAGCAAAATAGGAATTAACAACAGGAATAAAAGCGTCCACAATGGGAATTTGTTAGGCTCTTTTTCTTGCAGGAAATCGTAATCCAATACCATTGACACTGTTTGCACTGGAATCGCTTCAGTCAATGTTACTTCAGCCGCTCGGGTCAGACCCTTCAGTTTTGCCGCCGGTATCTCGTTAACCGTTTCTGCGGTCTCTACACGCAAGGTTTTTAACAATATTTTTTCATTTGCCAGTCTTAAATCCGCAATATATAGAGCGTGATCTCCCAGGGGAACATTGCGAAACTCAAAATATCCGTTGGCATCCGTGAATGTAGACCGTGCGCTAGAGTGCAGTTCCAGTCTGGCGTTGGGGAGCGGCTTGCCATCCTTTAGCTTTACGGTTCCGCGAATTATCCCAGTCGTGAGTTTCGGCTTGGGTGTTGGCTCCAGTCGTAAAACCGGCCTTGGCTTTGATGTAATGATAGGTTTCGGTGCAGCAATAGGCTCAGGTTCGATGATAGGCTCTGCTTCTGGCTCCGGTTCGGGGGCTGGTTCAAGTATTGGTTCGGGTTCAGGCTCTGGATTTACTGGATAGCCGCCACCGCCTCCACTATCGTCGTTAGACGCTGGGATTGAAAACCCGAATAACAAGCGGTTGGGGTTAAACGTATTCCCTAAAATCTCTTGCCATTCTGGTTTCCATATTATTTGGCACTCGATGTTTACCCAACCTTGGTTAGAAGGAGAAGATTTCAACGTGAAAGAATTGGACGTGAATCCTTTAGTATCGGTGCTTGTAAGCTCCTGTTGCAAGACCCCATCCACACCAAATGTATTAACCGACCATCTAACATGAACGCCAGGGGCCGGTATGGCCTGGGTGGGATCGCCTGGTTTGAGTTGGTATATCGCGTATGCCTTCAAAGTAACCGTGTCGCCTTCTTTTGTAGGGTGTTTCCATTCGGGATCTGTTGTGAAAGGGGTATGCGTGTATCGCAGTTTGGGTATCGACAAGACGGGTATAATTTCTTCATCATCTAAAGCTCCGTCGGTTGAAGTTATGCGTATTCTCCAATACTGAGGTTCCCCAATTGGAGCTTTGAAATTGAGATCTAACCTATAGGGTGCACTTGGAATGTTTGGTTCGTAATCAGGAGGAACGGCAACGGTTGAGGGGGTTATTTCACCTGGAGAACACACATAAGCATCATTGGATATGGTTTCAAAATGCAACGTCTTGCCTTTACAGTGAATAACCTTTGGATACGGTTCCGCGTAGATGTGTATCCCGTCGCCAGAAGGTACTCCGAAGCTTGACGAGATAAGGGTCTCGCCTGCCCAGAGGTGAATTCCTAACTCTTTCGCTGTTTGTGCAGAACAACCCCAAGAATAAGGCCCCCAATGATAATCTGGGACACCAGGAGGTATAAGCCTCACTGTTACTTGACCTGTTACAGAAACATCTGGGTTGTTATATAAAGAGACTGTGATGATAATAATATCACCGTCATGCAGTTCTACTTGCGAAGGATTAACAGTATCAAGGCTCAGTTTTGCAGTTGCTGTACCTTCAGCCGCTGAACCTTGAGGCCCTGTTATTTGGTGTGGAGACGTAAAACGTCCTACACTGGCATCAAACCGCAACTCTACTCCTGGCACCAGCTTATTTTGATGGTCACGCACCGTGGCTCGTGCCAACACTTCATTGAGGGTCAAATATTGCAACGAATTAGGCTGGACCAATATTTCGTTGGTAGATAGCGTTAGCGAAATCTGTAACTGAGTCGTTGAAGGTGGCTCAGGAGCTTCTTTTGACTCTACAGTAACTGTTGTATCGACCCTTGTAAAATCACCATCGATGCCTTTCCATCGTGCCGTTATTACGGCAGTTCCAGGAGCGTGTGCATTTATGCGCAAGCTATCGCCTTCAATAGCGCATGACGCAATGTTGGGGGCCGATATTTCATAAGTAAAATCAGCAGGCGACAAAGACGGCAAGTAAAACCGATTATCTGTTAGAATCTCCGACCACTGCTGCCCGGTAGTATCAAGAGACTCTTTAAAGCCAAAATAAACATCAGAAAAATCCCCCCCAGTCAACGTAAGAGAATCGTTAGGTACTGCTATTTTGAATTGAGGGATGGTATTCCAAAAGTAAGTATCTAACACCGGTTCTTTAGGCTCTTTCCATATATTGAGGAAATTATGGCTGCACCCAAATGCTTCTAACCCTACTGGTAAGGAAGGCAGTTGAGTTAGTTGATTGTAGTCACACCACAACAACCGCAGAGATGTTGGCAATTCCGGTAGTGTCATTACCTGGTTCGCCATACAGTCGAGCATTTCCAGCCCTGCCGGTAATGATGGCAGTTCTGTCAGTTGATTGCCACCGCACCACAGCTCCCGCAGAGATGTCGGCAGTTCCGGCAGTACCGTTAGTTGATTATCAGAACATTCAAGTTTCTCCAACCCTGCCGGTAATTGGGGTAAGTGAACTAGCTGGTTGTTGCCGCAGAGCAATAGCCGCAAAGATGCTGGTAATTTTGGTAATTCGGTTAGTTGGTTAAGGTCGCACGACAGCTCCTCTAACCCTTCCGGTAATAATGGTAACCGAGCTAATTGGTTATCACTGCAACCCAAATACTTCAAAGAAGCCGGTAGTTCCGGGAGTTCCGTTAGTTGGTTACCAGAACATTTAAGTTTCTCCAACCCTGCCGGTAATAGGGGTAAGTTGGTTAGTTGATTGCCATAACATTCCAACCATTCTAAAGATGCGGGGAGTTCAGGTAATGCTGTTAATTGATTGCTATAGCAGAAAAGTGTATTAAGGTTGGCTGGCAAATCAGGTAATACTGTTAGTTGGTTGTTGCGGCAATCCAATACCCCTAATGACGTTGGCAAGTCGGGCAATGTTGTTAATGCGTTACCATCACACCATAAAGTTGCCAAGGTTGAAGGCAAAGGTGGTAACTCGGTTAGCCTGTTATATGAGCAATCGAGCACTTGAATACCAGTGTCCATAAAATGTTCGAGCCCAGCAAGGCTCGTAATATTTCGGCCACGAACCGATAATGTTGCAAAGCCGCTTGCTGCCTGCTCAATCAAATCCTGCTTTGTGAAAGCTCCAGGTTCTCCAGTATTGCCTAACCATTCCCATACTGCTTGCCGGAAGTTTGGATCCGTGAAATCGCTTGATATGTCATCTTGAAAGTTAAGAGTCTCCATTTCTATTTGTGGTTCATCTTCCGGCTGGTTCTTCTCAGTTAGTTGTTTACCCAGGCCAGCATCATCCTTCACTCCTGCCGGCTGTTCAATAATATTATCCTCTTCTGCTGGGTGCTCTTCTGAGGTGACAGCATCATCCTCTTCTACTGGATCCTCTGAAACAGCGACCTCTTCTTTCTGTTTCGGAAGCTGCTCATGAGGGCCAACAGCGTCGTCTTTCTCAGCTGATTCTTCTCCAGTTTGTTCTTTTGAAGAGACAGTGCCATCCTCTTCTAATGATTCTTCGGGGAAGACAACACCTTCCTCTTGCATTGACTGTTCTTCTGGGACAAGGGTATTATACTCCACGCCAGTATTGTCGTGATTTTCTGCTGGCTCCTCTTGCGGTTCGCACTGTTCCTCGCCGGGTCCGGTTTCGGATTCAAGCGTCAAAAAATCGCTTGGAGCGTCTGTTTCGTTAGCCCACGTTTTTGTAGTCATTACCATTGAGCCGAATTGCCCCGTTTCAGTTGGGCATATGCTGCTTGTCATTAGAAATGCAATAGCCAACAATACGGACAAAATTCTCCTTTTCATTGTTAAGGCTCACCCTCCTTGAAAGTGTTACGAAAATAAAACAAGCCCGGAGTTACCGGACTTGGAAAGAAAAATAATAATCTGCGTTTAGTATTGGGCTGGTTGTCTATTAGGTCACCTCACATCACCCCGTTTTTCCTAGTGTTTTAGTCTTGTGCGAAGTTTATCGCGCCAGGGTTTGCGCAGGCACCGTATTCGCATACTGCGCCTTGCCGGAACAGGTTTAACTTTTTGTCTTGTAGGCCGCAATTTAACCGGCATCGAAGCACCTCCTATAACCCGAAATATGCGCATATTGCAGACCAGACCGCATAAATCTTCTCGCCAAAGAAGGTTAAGATAGGATGATTAACCCCCTGGCTATAGGCCGTATAAATCAGAACACTAACGATTACAACGACCGCCAGGATAAAGATTAGGTCCATAAGCATGTTCCACAACACGCCAAAAAGGCTACCGGTTTTACGCCCTGTAGCCTTGCTGGTTTCTCTAACTTTTTCCTCTAATCGCTGGATACTCAAATTACCCACCACCTAACAATTGTTGCATTACCGGCCTCTTGATTAAGCCTGGTAGCCGATTTGTAGGCATCCACCATGCCGATTATCCAGGTTATGATTCCTGTAACATATCCAATCAGGATAAATGAGAGTAGTATGTTAACCACGTCAAGAATCAAAAACACGGCCATTTTCTTAAATTGACCGTTGTAGAGCTGGCCCAGGCCAGGAATAAAGAAACTGAGAACTGCTGCTATTCCAGGGTTTTTCAAAAAAGAACAACTCCTTTCAGTAATTTTGAGAACTAAAGTCGTAGGGATAATACAAATTCAGCAATATAATCTGAAGCTTGGATTAAGGCAGTCATAAACCGGTTAGGTTCAGGAAATATTGATGCGATCACACCAACAGCCCAGATCATTCCTGCAATCAAACCAACCGTCAGGGCAATAAAAAAGCAAAGTTTGATAAAATGATAGGTAATACTAAGCAATGTACCGCTTAAACTGGAAGCGGTTTTTATTGTTGACGTAGCTTGAGCAAGAAAACTGAACCTAGAGTCCCTGTTAGTATGGTTGTCCTGAGCATCTATGGGCTCATTGTTTAATTGCTTAACAACCACTGGCTCCGTTTTTTGTCGGGGCAACGTCGTTTTCTTCTTCAAATGTTGAAACAACTGTTTTTTCTGCTTCGGGATAGGTTTCTGTTCCGTCCCAATTTCATCGTCACGAGTTTCATCCAAAGCCTGATCGCTGCCCGATTCCTTAACTGGCTTAAATTTTGCGGGTTTTGACTCACCACCTTTCTTTTTGGCTCGAAGCCTGTTCCAAAAAGGCTCCTTCTGTTCCGGTTCATCTTGAGTTTTAACTGTCCACCGGGCAGCTTGAGCGTAGGTTGGACTTGGATTCTGCAACGCCAATCTTAACGCCGAAATAGGGTCTTCGTGAGGTTCGGGAGCAACAATATCGTAAATACCCATCCCGACTAGTGCTGCAACCGTTTTATCACCGGGTTTTCGGCCCACTGCCAGGATAACAATACGGGTATTCGGCCTCACTATCCGATAGGCATGCAGGGCCTCCAATACTGCACCAGGAGGCCCAGAATCCAGGTCTAGGACTAGTGTATGCAGGTTTAGCCGCCCGGCTTCGATTAGGGCGTTTTTAATCTCCAAATTGTCAAATCGACCGTATTGTTGGTACTCGAAGTCGCAAAAGAAGTCATGTTTTTCCTGGGCAACACATCCTTTCAAGGACAGAACCTCCTTATAAAGCAAATAACCCGGTTTTGCCGGGTGTAGGGGATTAAGTAGGTATTCAGTTAACAAGGTAAGCGCTTCACTAGTTGACCGATTGACCATGTAACAAGCGATGTAGTTTAGTAGGTTACCAGGTAACAGGTTAACTAGATAAGTAGTAACACGATTAAGTAGATAACAGGTTAATCAGTGAATCAGGCAACTACTTAGTTGATTACTTACTTGTAAACATTGTTGCCGGGTCTACCGTAACGCCGTTAACGGTAACCTCAAAGTGGAGGTGAGCACCGGTACTTAAATAGCCAGTATTCCCAACCTTTGCGATTACCTCACCCGCAGCAACCTCCTGGCCCACTCTTGCAACCTTATCAGATAGGTGACAGTATCTGGTCATTATTCGTTCTCCATTTTCGTTTACTCCGTGGTCTACCACCATTGTCCAGCCGACCGCATCCGAATACTCATAAGAAATTACCTTGCCGTTGGCAGGGGAAAGAGTTGGCGTACCCTCCGGGGCCGGTATGTCAATTCCATAGTGCATACGATAATCGCCGATGATCGGATGCGTTCTCATGCCGTATGGACTCGATATTGTGTGATAACCTGGAAGGGGCCAAATCATTTCGCCGGAGTATAGTGCGTTATAATTACCCGCTGCGACTGACTTAAAGCCGATTAAAAAGTCATATCGGATAGCCAGGTACTTAGTCTTTACATCGTCCTTGGCCTTCTCATCCATTCCTAACTCAGCCATTACCTCATCAATAGTCTTGAGGCGGTATGTAGGATAATCAACGCAAACTGCGTCTTCACCTTCACCTGTTCAATGGGTACAGGTTCCGGTTTCCTCGACAAAGCGCAAGGCCAACTCATACGCACGCTCCAGCGAGGATTTATTAAAATTCTGTTTTAACCTCACCGCATCTATGGCAATTACATTTTGCCAATCGACGTACACCCCGGGGTCACATGGGCTCTGCGTCATTTCAGTTACGCTTTTCGCGGCCTGCCAGTACCAGACTGCCTGCTCTTTGGTAGTGCATACAGGTACGCGTTCATGTATAACCACGGGAATAATAACCATTATCAGCAGGGCGATAAAAACTGAAATAACCCCGACTGCTATTGTAGCTAGGGTTTTTCCATCGTTTTCGATTAAGTCACGTAAAACGGCAGCGATTACCTGTACTGCTCTTAGTGCGGCTTTTAAAACAGCAGCTCCCATCAGCTACCACCGCCAACTAAATACGGGGCTTCATACGGTGCAGACTCAATTTTGACGTGGATTCGCTGATTACCGGCAACCAGCAAGCCTTCACCACGTTTGGCCGTTTGAAGTAAGTCTGCTTCGGCTTCTGTCAGATTCATCATTTCTTTTAAAGCCATCAAATCTTTATCGCCTTGGGCCAGAAGCAGCTTATAGGCAGGGTTGTCCAGGATAGCCTGACCATGTCTGGCGACTGCCGGGTCCAGAAAATCTATAACGTTTTGGCTGGCAACCATAAGCGCTCCCATGTACTTACGGATTCGTTTTGAGGTGTCGCGCAAAAAGGCCAAAGCCTGAGGGGTCTGGTCATCTGCCAGCATCCAGGCTTCGTCAACAAATAAAATAACCTGGGAAGTGCGATCCTGTTTGATTAGGTTCCAGGCGTAGGATAAGACGTTGAAATATTGCGCTCTCTTAACGGCATCATCGGCGTTTTGTAGATCATGCGTATCCAGCACCACGAACTCGCTGTCCGCAGTAGCAGTGGTTGGACCGTTCCAAAGAGCCGCATCCGCACCCTCAGCAGGACGGCGAAGCAAAATAGCCAGCCTATCATACTCGGGGTTCTTTGCTTGTCTTTCAAGTATATACTGGTACAGATCGCTCATAATCGGCCACTGGTCGGGAGGGACATCATCCGGAATAGTTGCAAAATCAATACCTTTTTCACGGTAGACTTCAATTAAGGCATCTTCCAGCATGGCTCTCTCAATTTCTGTTAAGTCTCGCAAATACAAGGAAAAGAAAGTGCGCAGGATTTGTAAATGTAGCCCTAATGGAGTTTGCGCATCAAAGATCGATTTTTCATCATCGTCATCGTCCTGCTCAATAGGTACAGAGCGCACCTGTAGCGGGTTAATTCTCCCTTTCCCTCCCGCAACATTGACCCATGCACCACCTAGTTGCTTACACATGGCCCGATATTCTCGTTCTGGGTCGATAATAATTATTTTGGCTCCCTGGGCATATTCGCGCAGTAAAAGCATCTTTGCAGTATACGATTTACCGGTGCCAGGCTTACCCAAAATAGTCCAGTTAGAGTTAGTTCTATCACCACCACGCTTCCATATATCAACAACAACCAGGCCGCCGGCCTGATCACGCCCCAACATCACTCCCGATGCGTCATTTATCCCGCCAGACACAAAAGGGAAGGATGCTGCCACCGTTTCAACCGGCATATTCCGGCCACCTGCCTTGAGCAGTTCCGGGTCAAGGATGCTCCACGGTCCTACAGAGCGCAGTCCCTGCTCTTGCCGAAAAATAAGTGTGCGGCCTATCATTCCGGCGGCAGCCAAAGCGCTTGCCACTTGTCGGGTCCGCCTGTCGAGAAGCTCCCGATCTGGGGCAACAATAAGAAGAAGAACGGTTAGATAGAATACGTTTTGTTTTTCCAGGTCGATCTTTTTAAGTAAGGTCTCGGCATCCTGTAGTGACTGCTCGGTTCTTTTCATAACTAAGGCATTACCGCCCATGTTGAGCCGCGAGGTGTATTCTCCAATCGCTTTTGAAATGGATTTTACAAGCTCCACCGCATTTGTCGGTGTTAAATGAAGAGAGGTGACAACTCCAGGTATCTGCGTTACCCGCGATAACCAGGCCATGCCAACCGATGGGGGATAATCAGAAATAACCATCACCCTTCCTTCCATATCGCCAAGCTGGAGGGCATCTTTTTGAAATTGGATAGCCTGCGGGGCCAGGGCATCCAATAACCCGGACTGTATAGTATCCATTCAGCTTATACCTCCTTGTAGAGAGTTGTGATAGGGCTGCCAAGCGGGGTTGCTTCAAAGGCAGCCTGAGAAGGATTCAGAAATGAGAACAGCATATCAAGAATGTCTGTATCCTCGCAAATGCTCACTTTCAAGCCACTTTGTGAAATATTCCCGGCAAGCTCAAAAGCCCTTTGGGTAAGCTCGTCCTTGGCATGTTTGCTTTTCGGCTGTGAAATCAAAATATAAAATCTTAGCTCCGTTGCTTCGCCCCTGTGAACCACTGTAGCCACGTAATGCAAATACTCTGTCAGCAATCGTTTTCTGGTAGCGTCCACGCTTTCACGCGCCATCTGCTGTAGGCGTTCTAAATAGTTGTCCAGGTCTACGGGCCGAGGCAGGCAAAATATTTGTATAGGCTCCATCTGACCGTTTAATGCTTCGTGAAGCGCAGTAATGATTTGTTTTTTCTCGCTTTCAGACTTCAGAGTTATGTTCATGGGTTCGACACGCAGTACGGCCACCAAATTATCATCTTTGCGCCAAATAAAAGAACTGGTTACGTCCTGAAACGGTAACCAGTCCTGCGCCGCTTTCTTTTGTGTCTGTTCAGTCGGGACTGACTTTTTCTTTTTCAGTCGCAACTACAGCCCTCCCTTCTGGTATAAATAGAGTTTTTGAGACTGTTGATATTTATATAGGCTTATTGCAACTTCTATCAACTTAGTATCGTTCATGATCGGTTGTCCTGCGATAAAACCTAAGAACCCAAACAGCATAATTGGTATTACCCGAACAGGCCCGGATGTAACCAAGCCAAACAACATAAATAGCAATCCACCAATACCAAGCCCGGCAAGCAGCAAGAATAATTCCATCCAGCCCCAGCCGGGGAAGAATTCGAAGCGGTTGGATATGTTGCGCGGGATTAAGTACATATGCCTACCTACCCCCTCGTTGCTAACCTGCGTATAACGGCGGCAGTTCCTACGTGCTGAACAACTCCACCAATAGCCCCGCCAACCCCGGTCTGGGCAACTATTTGCTGCAGAAATACTGGGAATTTAATCGCTGCCCATAAAAAGCCGATAAATAGCAGGCCGCCTGATACAGGGGCTGCCGATACTATTGAGGCAAATGAACCGAAGGCTCCACGCAGAAGAAACATTTGAATCGGAATTGCAAAACACTGTCCGAGTAACGCTTTAAGCCAGCTGCCGCCCAGCTCATTTTGAAAAGCCCACATCCACGGACCGATAATCATTAACATTCCAATCGTAACCGTTCGTACTGCAATCTGAATGTACAGTATTAAGGCCATTACAAAACCGATAAGCATCAATAAAACCATGCCGGAGGTAACCACGCCGGAAGTCCCTAGAGCTACTGCCACAACCGCTTGCTGTATGGACTCCACGTTGGGTACGGCCTGGAAACCCATAACATCATCGACAATTGATAGCGCAAAAGTGAGTACCTGTTTTGCTATCCAGGGGCTTGTTGCTATCATTGCGCAAGCAATAGCGGCATCCTTTAGTAATACCCCAGGATGAGACTCCTGGCCGGATGAATGTAGCATGTAGGTCCGCAGAGCCTCAAAGGCTATTCTCGCTACAAGCAGCGTAGCGGCCATAGTCACCGAGTACGTTACGGCCTGCTGAATATAAGTGTTACTCAGCAGTTGGTTGATTGTGTCCAGCTCACGACCAAATATCCCAGTTACCATGTCCACTGCGTCATTCAGCAGTTTAATGAGGACTGCATTGACGCTATCAATTATCATGTTTTGGAGTGGCTCGGTGATATGTTCCGATATCCACTTCCCGATGGACTCAAACAAACAGACCTCCTCCCTTCAAGATGCGGGTTGCCTACCCGCCGTAAAACGATAATACTGTTTTCACTATGCCAGCTGCGGATTCGGCGATTATGCCTGCAATCAAAGCGTTTCTCATTGCACGGCTATGTAGGGCCGCCTGGGCTGGATCACCTTCATTTAGTTGCTTGCCAAGGGCGTGCCACGCGATAAAACATCCACAAGCCACGGGGACAAGACGGAGAAACCAGCCAAGCGCCGCATCCAACAGATTTTCTGTACCTGTAACGATGGTAGGAGCTTCGTTCGCAAAGGCAGGGGAGGACCAGGCCAATATAATTAGACCTAACAGACCGAGCAAATTAATAACTTTGTGCATAATAACTTTACCTCCTCTTTAAAAATTCACGTTTAAAAACCAAGAATATCAACGCTTGAGCGTTCCTGCCCACAGTTGCCGCTTCGGTTTTCAGACGCTCGATTTATTACTTCCGGCAACCAGGGTTCCGGAATTTGAATAGGCACTTCCGGGTCTGGCTCCCCGGCGCGACCCAAATCCAAATCCCGGTAGATAGGCAACTGAGATATATCCACCAAAGGCAACCGAGCAGCCTGTAAACGAGTGCGTAAAACCAGTGCGGAGTCAACAGGCCAGCGTAATACCTCATCCTTCATGACTAGCGGGCGGGAAGTCAACCCTTGAGTAACACCCTCCGAACGGGAACCGGATATTTGAGCCGACGAGTTGTAGGATTCTGTTGCCACTGTGTAATTGCCACATTTCGCTGAGATCAACTCTGCCGTTTTAATATCGCTTGTCAGTATATATATCCAGGTCCAGCATTGCCCCATAATTGTGTTTTCCCGCCGGGGGTAGTGCTCTGAAAGTTGGTCAATGCCCTGGACCGCCAATGTAAATCGAATTCCACGCCCTCCTGCAGTTGTAATCTTGGTAGTAAAATCAGCAATAGCCGGAATGTTGCCAAACTCGTCCAATATATAGTTAACTCGAATTGGCAATCGCCCGCGGTGTTGGTTAGCCAGGTCAATAAGTGCGCTGTAGCTTTGCTGGATGTACAAAGATGCTAAAACGTTTCGGTTCGACCGCTCGTCAGGGATAACTAAGAATACGGCTGTTTTCTCTCTGCCCAATGCCGCCAAATCATGATCCTGGTCGGCGACCATCCAAACAATAGCTGGATCAACTCCGAAGATTTGAAGGGTGGTAAGCGTATCTGTCGCTATGCTGGAGCGCAACCGATCTGTTGACATCTTGTAGACCGCAAAGGGATTGCGGGAAGGATGGTTAATTGGCAGCGACAGAAAATACTTGTCGAGCTCCTGACCGCCATCCTGTCCTAAGTGAGCCAGCAAATTAAAAACTGTGCCCATGTGTTTGTGTGGCCTGGGGGCCTCAACAGCTACGGCCAGAATAAGTGCAGAAATCAGAGCTTTTTTAGCGGCCGGCCATATTGGGTCTTTATATTCCCCGGCGTAGGCAAGTGTATGAGCTATATCGTCTGCGTGCTGCACGGCAAGTGCTGTGTTATTAACCGCAAGAGCCTCCAGCACCGGGTTAAGCAGGTTCCAACGGTTGCCGGTATTTGGTTTTCTGAAGTCAAGGGTGACGATGTTGTAACCTTTAGATCGTAAATAGTCTTTCGTAATCGGCTGCAACTCTTTTTTAAGGTCGTTCACAATCATTGATTCGCCGGATTTGCCCAGGTGCCAGATGGTCGGCATTATTACTCGCCGCGATTTCCCTGAGCGAGTAGTCCCGATTAAAAGGACATGGGTATCATCATCAACAGTCCAGTATTTATTCCTGGCCGGGTCTGTACCAATAACAATTCCGCCGGTCACGTTTTCACCCCCTTAAAAACGATGTACATTAAAGTTTTTGTCGATCTCTTTTTCGGTCTGCCACCTAGCGGTTCCAAACTGGCCGTGGCCTGAAGGACGGGGAACATCGCCCTGGTAATTTACGTTAACCAAACTGCGACCGGTTAGCCAGATCCAGGCAATAGCTGCGACCGCCATTGGCTGTATATACTTCCAAACGTCAAAAACCTGCGGCAATGCGGCAATCCAGCCAAAAACCGAAAGCTCAAATTGATTATAAGTACCGTGTTTAACTTGACTTGGGATCATTAACACCTGGGGCAAAACCACGAAGTCGATAATGATGACTATTAACGTAAAGGCAATTCTGAAAGGCAACGCCTTATCTTTCCTCATCTGTCTCTGCCCTCCTTGCGCCGACGTTCTTCGCGCTCTCGATCATATAAACGCCTGGCCTGATATTCTGCCCTTGATCGCTCTCTTTGAACTGATTGCCAGACTGCCTTCCAAATGGTATTTGCAAGACTGTATTGGAAAGTGTGTCTGCTTTCACTATTTTCACTATTGTGGGCCAGGTTAACCGCACCCCGGAGCAAATCGTTACAGATCCGGTCTCGCAAATCGTTGTAAGCCTTTTGCCGGGCTGTTTGAATTTGGCCCGGGTGGTGAGTATAAATCTTGGTGTATTCGGTATGTGCGTTAAGGTATTTTTCAACCTCGGTCGAGAATTGAGGCTGGCGAAGAAGCCAATCCGCTAATTCTCTCACTTCCTGCTTAACGTGTTCTGGCAAGTAACCCAGGGCTATTCGGCCTCGCCCAGGCATATTAGTACCCAACACAAGTAGTTTTTGGCCTAGCTGTTCTCGTTGCTGAAATGTCATCCGCGGAGGCAAACCCGGCGGGTCTCCGATTTCAGCACGGACAGCCTCGGACTCGCGGTCTAGCTCTCGTTTTAATCCCAAGGCATCCCGCACACCCTTCCGAATCTCTTCACGATAGAAGGTTTTCTCAATTCCAAGACGCTCCCGCTCGCGGGCGTAAACATAACGCACAAAGGCTTTTTTTACGCCTCGCATTTCACCAACAGACAGCGCGCCTCGGGTCCGCTCAGGATTATGTTCCCAAAAAAGAATGTGGCAATGGGGATGGCCCGGCTCTGGGTGGTAAGCTGCTGCCCATCTGAAATTTGACTCAGGAATACCTATTTCTTGAGCTACCCGGGGCATGGCCTGTTGCAGGGTTTCCTGCCAGTCAGCGTAGTCCAAATGGTTAATTCGACTGGCCTCATCCTCGCGAAGAGACACAATGGCCCGCCAGACAATTCCCTGATGATTTGCCAACACGTTCTTTGTTGCGGCAACATCCAACGGTCCATCAGATGAAAAAAGGCCCTCGGAACGGGGTCTTTCGGCCATGTATTTTGCATGCACAGAGGCATCTTCAATGTATTCTCTTGTCACTGTTTCAGCCGTTGTGGCAGAGGATTCTGGCTCCAAATCTCCGTAATCAACTGCTCCTGGTCGAACAATATAGTCAATATGGCTAGCGTTTTTGGATTGATTGCTTGCAGACGGCGGGTAAAACTTTATTTTGATAACAAATGGGGCCAGTGCCAGTCTAAACACCTCCTTAAGGTCAAGCTCCGTTAGCCAAAATATTTTGGATTAATGCGTTTTTAACGGCTTTGCGCTCAAGCCGGGACAACATACCACGTGTTCTCTTGGGTTCGTTTTCCCAAAATAGTATGTGACAGTGAGGATGCCCGGGCTCCGGGTGATAGACCGCAACCCAACAAAAATTTAATGCGGGAATACCAAGTGCAGTAGCTATCATGGGCAATGCCCCGCGAAGTGATTTCCTCCATTGTGAGGAATTTATGTGGCCTGTGCATAGTGCGTAAGGCTCCTGCAAAGATACAACCATACGCCATATTAAGCCTCTATGTTGACGTAGTTTTGCAATAACGCTCCGGCGGTCAGGTTCACCAGTATCATCGAATAAGATAAGACGGTCTGATAGGTGGAGGGGAGTATTAAATCGTTCTGGCTCTAAATCCCCATCATCCATTAAAAAAGGTTGGGTGATATACTGGACATTCCTTATCGTTCTATCTCGATTCTGTTTGGTTGCATGCGAATAAAAGCAAAATTTCATTGAAAATGGTACTGGAGGCGGCATTAATTCTCATCCTCCCCTTCGTACGCTTTCATTATTCTGTCTAGGTCTTCTCTAACAAAAGCCACGCCTCTCTTACGGCAGGCTTGTCTTACACCTGCGAAATCAGGTTCATTCAAAAGCACTAAAATACGTAATGCAAGATTTTCGGTTGAGGCCGAGGTGATAGCTGTCTTTGAGGCAAGGTTCGCTAGTCTTTTCTCAATATGGCGTATCTCCCGAACAATGGCCTTGCGTACAGCCAACACTAAAACGTCCTGGGCATCAACAGCGATCTCGTTCTCCAGGCTCTGCTTCAAAATTCGGCGGACAACCTGCGAAATGTTTTCGCCTCTTTTTCCAGCCATTGTTTGAAGTAACCGGTATGTTTTTTCATCCACGCGGACATTAATTCTTCGCCCCGATTTTAGCTCCACGAAATACCTCCTTTCTGGGAGGAGTAGGGGAAAACAGCTTTGCGACAATTTGTCATCGTTAAAAACTATAGCATTACAGCCCTCCTTTCTTGACTTGTCAGACACATCTTGTACAACCATAAAAATGTCGTACACCCTTAAACGCCTCCCCAACCGGCTTTGCCGGGTGTGTGTCAGACCTTCTTATCCTGCATTAGCAAAAGCAGCCTAAAATCCATACAGCAGCCCAGTCACTTGCGATAATGATAGGGAATACATATTAATACCTCCCGTTATAGATTCAAGCCCAGCCAACAAAACAAAATTGAGTGCGTAAAATATCAACCCGAACACAATTACTGAGGCTACCATGCTCCCAAAAACCTGGCCGAGATAAATTTGCAAGACACACTTTAAAATCTGCTGCAGAATAATCACAGCAGATAACATCAAAAGAGCGAGTAGAATGAAAACCTTGAGTGATTCAAATAAACCTTGAGGGTCTATCCCAACCACGAAAGCACCTCCTCGAAAAACAAACGCCGGGATTTTCCCGGCACTATCCAAAATAACTTAAAAACTCCTCCTTATCGAAATTAATCTTCGGCCCACTTCCACTAGGCTCGGACTTAACCGTAGTTGGTGGATTTGCCTCTAATATCGCCAGAATTCGCTCCACCTGCTGCTCCAAGCGCTCCAGCCTGACTCCACAATCTAACCATGATCGGGCTACCTCACCTCTTTTGCCCGGTTCAATCAAAAACAACGGATGGTCTATTGGCAGACGTACACCTACGATCTTTGTTCGCTTTACAGTAATCACCCCCCCTAATGTTAACACCAATGTTAACGCCCAAATTTGCAATTATTCTCATTCTTGAGGCATCGGACAAAGACAATGTTAACAGTGTTGTTAATAACGTACGCACTGTTAACAACACCTTCAAAAAACAGGCCCGAAGGCCCAATAAATCAACATATTGTATGTTTACACCATACAGGGGCTGTGTTAACGACAGGCAAAAAGTGTGCGGCAAT
Organism: Syntrophothermus sp. DTU052; assembly: GCA_001512495.1. Taxonomy (GTDB): domain Bacteria; phylum Bacillota; class Syntrophomonadia; order Syntrophomonadales; family DTU052; genus DTU052. Next base: position 101,050 of record LFRU01000082.1, read on the forward strand.
ATAGGCAACCAAGGCTCATAAAAGCGTTAACAATAATAATCCGAGAATCATCATTCAATGGCATTTAGAAACGCCTTGGAGATAATATAGCCTAATAAAGCCAAGCCCAGTGATATAACTACTGGACCTTGAAATACAGACAACACACGCTGTATCTCCCAAAACATTCCCGGCTGGAGAATTACCCAACAGATCGCCAAAATACCGAGAACGAGGCCGGCCATAAGGTAAATGCCTGTAAGCGTGTCGTCTCTCTTGGGACAGTGTATCTCAAACCAGTCCTCTATCCAGGTCCACTCTTTTCCGTTCCGGTAGTTGCTCTGTTGGTATGTACTCTGCGTCTGTTCCGGCGGGTTTTGGGCCACAGCATATGCCTGCTGAAGCCGGACAAAATCGTCATGACTTCCGCCTGCGTCCGGGTGATAAACGCGGCATAGTTTTCTATACGCCGCTTTAATTTCATCTTTAGAAGGGCACGAATGGCAATTCAACCCAAGAACCTCGAGCGCCTCCATATAGGTCACAAGATCGCCCCCTGTTCATTATTTAATGTCGATATAAACAATGCTGGACTTATCGAGGCCAAGTCGTTCAACATAGTTGTTTATATGTTCCTCGAACGGCTTCTTTTTGAGTTCCTCTGTATGAGGCATAATTAACAAAACTGATCGCTGCATGTGCCTTTCGCTAGCAGCCCAGTAAATGCTACGACTTCGGTCTTTCACGTATAGAAAGTAGTATCCATCCTGACCTTTTCGATTTTCGTATGCAGTACACCACGGCTCATTTTTTATATCGGGGGAGTGTACGCGGAACACAATAATTTTGCCGAGATATTCAGGGCGGCTTAAGGTCAACATATCAAAAGTCTTCGTACCGTTTTTTAGCATAAAATCGCGGTAATACCATCTATAATTTGGACTGGTTGTATCACAAACATCATCGGTATTAACGTTATCGTAAAATACTGCGCAGCCGAAGCTCCCAGCAAAATATGCTATGTCGCGAGCCTCATCGTAGTAACCTGTCCAACACTCCGTCCCGCCTATATCCTGTTCTGTTGTCATACAAAATATGTTTTGCAGAAAAGCCTTCATTTCTTCCGGGTCCTCTTCCGGGTCAGGCTTCAGTGTAGCAGGATCTCCTTCAGATAATAGCGGGGTATTCTTTGCAATAAACACCCCGCCAAAAAGTATAGTTATCAGAAAAAGAAAAGCTAATAAACGCCTTTTATGTTTCGCCATAATATCCTCCTTAATTACGTATTACAGCTTTCTTTTGCTTTCCCAAATACTCTCTTTAGGCTCTCAAACTGAACTTCATCGGAAACGTACTGCTTCTGAAAAAAGTTTGCCGCCTTTCTCAGATCCCTTTCTTCAACCCCACATAAATGGGCCACATGGGTAGCAGTCCGACAGTGGACGAGAAGAGAATCTGGATAACGCCAAGTTGCTGGTCGGATACCAATACAACATATACGACGTTCTCCGTCCGAGGGATTCCAGGGGCCATTACTACCTCCTTTTCTATCGCCATCCGGCTCTTCCACTCGCGCCTTTCGCAGCAGGTATTTCTTTGCGGCTTCCATTACTTCTTCCTTAAACCCTGCGTCCTGGCCGCGCTCAAAAAGAACCTCCCAGTCCAACTCACGCAGTTCTCGTGGAGTATAAAGGAATTCTCGGGGGAGGTCAGGCGGTGCGCCCTCTAGAAAAAAAACATGCGCCCCTTGCCATCGCCGCAAATAGGCGGCAACATCCTTGAATTTATCACGATCATCTGTTGCGCCAATTAGATGAAGTTTTTGATTTGGCAAAACTAAATACCAGTTGCGACCAGGCTGTCCATCTCCAACCGCTCCCCGGATTTCTAAAACATCTCCGGGATTCACGTTGCCGTTAAATTCGACCATAACCGAGTCATGCTCATACTTTACCCGCCCTCGCTCAAGAAACTTGCGCTCGAATGTATCACCTTGCCAATATAGATTACAAACGTATGGGAAATCTTCTTTCGCTTTGCCTCCCGTAACAGTTATGTACAGATACAATCAAACATACCTCCTTACTGTTAAAACTGAAATACTTAACATCCTACATACACCTACTGCGCAAATAACGCTTTTTGGCCTCTTTTCGCTCCCACGCCATTCGTGCCCGGTTGCCAAGAAACGTAATGACTACCGCCTCTTGTGGTGAAAGCAACTTAGCCAGCACTCCAAGGCCGTTAAAAACGTATGAATGAACCCTTTCTCCCTTTGGCGGATGCCTGCCGACAACCTCGCCTCTCAGGACGATGTTCTGAAGGATTTTCCTTATTTCGTCATCCGAGATAGAGCTTTGCATACGCTCTTTGTAGCGTCGTATTGCATGGGCGGTTACTTCTACGTGCATACTTTCACCACCTGTTTTCATGTTAAAAACCTCAGATACCCCCTTGCATTTGCAAAGAACGGGTCCTGGACTATATACTGGCCGGGAAAGCCTTTAAGGTTCTGCCGGAAGAACAACGCTCCCCCTCCGGCCAGCAGGGTCGTTTCAATATGGCCCGTCCTGTTTCCCCAGGCTGCCAGCACCTTCTGGCAGATCGCCAGGGCGACATCTTCTCTAGCCTGAGCAGCATTAAGCGTGTGCTTCTTCCCGTCGAAGGTTATCTGCTCACCTCTTAAAGCCTTCTCTGTCACCTCCGCTTCCATCTCCACCGGCAGGGGGCTGCCAGTTTTGCTCTGAAACTCCCGCGCAACAGCCGAGTAAACCAAATGGACGCCGGCCTCTACAGAACCGCTTGCCTCCAGTATCGGGATCGGCTGCCCGGATTTCATCTGGAACAGAATGTACTCGGTCGTATAAGTGCCAATATCAATCAGCCCGACGTACCCGGAGAGAGGCAGCATAGACTGGCAGCACAGAAGCACGCCTGCTCCCTGGGGGAACACCTCTACGCGGTTGAAACTTATATGCTTGTGCCTTTCTTTAATTACCACGTCGGTCTTAAGCCTCATCAACCTGTTCCTCAGGGCGTCCTTCTGGGCGGAGTAATAAGCCAGCGGGAGACCTACTCCGATCTCCAGCCGGCCGTCTTCTCCTGAAAGCAGGTATGCTGCCGTCATCAATAGAGGGTCATGTATCTCCGGCGGCTTCTCTCTGCTCATCGTCTGGGTTGCCAGGAATGATTGTTTGGCCGCATCCCCGACCATGTATTTTGACTGGTCTATCGTGACCTGGTACTCAACCGTGTCCTTGAAAACGTCTCCCAGCCCCAAACCGTTCCCGGTAGGAGCAATCATCGCCGGGAAGGAGGTTTTCTGTCCTTCGTCGTTAATAGCCTTTACGTATCCGTAGCCAACGTCGATCCCAATTTTCAACCTACCAACTCCTTTCAAATAATCAGCCTCCCCTGACACGGGGAGGCTGACTGATAATGCTTCCAAAACAAATCTCTCGCCTTACAGGAGCTTCGTAGAGCGACGATTATGTTTCTCCTATACCCCTTTATTGCCCCTCTTGTTTAAGAGGGTTTTTGCGCCAATATGTTAAAGATTGGCCGCCTTTTCTGAATACTTTCCAATCTGAAAGTAAGCCAGCGCACTGGAGGTGAATTCGCAATTGTAGTAATTGGGGTTATTGTCCCCAATCCTCTGCTGGCAGACAGGGCATAGCAGCACAACCAAGCTGTTGCGTTCTCTCAAATGTACCATCGGTTTTAGAACCTGCTCCGGCATAAGTTTGTCACAACCATAGCACTTTTGACTTATCAACAAACACACTCCTTTTTACAAGATCATTGGTTGCGGAATGAACTGAAATGTGTCATTCATTTCCCTCGCTGTCCTTTATTTCTCCCGATAGATATAGTTTTGCATATACTGCTGGCCTGAGTTTTGGGACAAGTCTTTTCTCCCCATCTTCACGTGCCCGCTTTGCCTGATCGGCGTAAAGCACGCCGATTGGTGAAATACTTACTTCCTTTCCCTCGCGAAGGTGCCGAAGAATGTTTTTCACGAAATAATCCTGAATCAGTTCTGATGCTTCAGTACGGAACACTCCCATCGCGTCTGCTGCTTCTTCAATTAGCTGGCTCATATTTACTTTTTGAGTCATTGCATCACCCCCCTTGAATTTTTTGAATTAAAAATCTTTATCCGGTTTTCGTTTTCGTGAGCGACACCGTTTTTCCGATGCCAGCAAACTCATGCTCCGGGAAATCCTCAATACGGCCAGTAGCCCCATCAAAAAGAAGAGGCACGGCCTTATTCACGTTCCCAAAATGCCTGTTCTTTAAGATTGAGACCTCAAGCAGACTCTTACCCTGTTCTAGTGCGTAATTTACAGCCTTTTCAGTTTCAGTCTGGTCGGTTTTCATATACCAACCGTCGATCGGGACATCACCTTTTTCGTCTGATGTAATTGCCACCATTGATGAATTCCAAACGCCAAGTACCATAGAAGAGTAATGTTCGATAGTAGCAGAATGACGGGCATATACGATTTCGGGTTTCGCAGTATTTTTGGCTTCCCGATTCATCTGTCCCAGAGCAATAACATACTTGCGGTTTTCCCAGCACCAAAAGTTCAGGGTCTCAAGTACATACTCAATTTCCTCGTCTCTGGTTCGATATTTTTTGCCGTCCCCGGAAGGTCGTAATTGTTGGATATAATCAACAATAAGAACATCAGCATCAGCTTGACTGCAATAGGAAACAAGGGAGTCAATTTCGACAAAATCACGAGCCTCTGGAATATAGAGATTTTGACAATATGACTCCATTATTGCCCGCGCATATAGCATGCTTTTTACAACCGGGTCACCACGATAATATATGGACTGTTCTCTTGCCACACCAGAAAATGGCAAATTTGCCAGATAAGCGGTCATCTTTTGGACAATTACGTCCTCCGGTATCTCACCTGACCAATACACCACTTTTTTGCCTTCGGCGAGAAAATGGAGGGCTAAAGCCGTTGCCACACTTGTTTTGCCGTGACTCGTCCCACCTATGATAGTTGTGATACAGCCGGGCAACATTTTCCCGAGACGATTTAGTTCCCGCCAAGGGAAAGATATGCCGTCAGGACGCGACAAGAATTTTTGAGTCGCGCAGTCATAATCAACTGCTACCGGCTGCACCTTCTGTCTTGAGATATTGCGGATGTCAGTTATTATAGTCTCAAACTGCGAATAATCTTTTTTATTCACCGCCTCCTGTGCCTGTTGGAGGCGTTTTTCTATTTCTTGGTGCCGACGCTTGGCTTGCTCTTCATCATGGAGCCTCGCAATTTCGGCTCTTAAACTGCCAAGAGACAAGCCTGTGCAGCTAGATAGCATTGTTAAGCTGCGCTCCTGATCCAGCATAGAGGGTAGGTGGGTAATATACTTTACTGCCTTACTCAGCGTTTTGTCTTTTTCAGCATCAGTCTCAGTCGCATAGTTCTTCGCGACATAACGAATATAAAATGAATGAGCACTTTCGGCGTGTTCTAGTTTTTCGCGGAAAGCAGAGATGCCTTTCTCCCGGATTAATTCGTCCGGATCCTTTGCGCCATCCAGGTCCGAAACAACATAAACTCTCCGGTTTTGTAACATCCATACTGCTTTTACAGTTCCTTTCTGTCCTGCCTCATCCACATCTAGAACAAGTATAATATTTTGGTTTTCGGGCAGACGCGAAATCTGTTCTGCAGAAATTGAAGATGTACCAACTGCCGCCGCCTGAATACCGTGTGCGCTCAGGACAATTGCATCGAAAAGCCCTTCGACAATAACGATTGGCTGTGTTTGGTCAACCCGACGAACTCCCAAAAGATAACGGGAAACGGAAAACCCTTTTGGGTATATGTATTTTGGCCCTTTTCCTGGTTCGACTGCCCGGCCGACACAGGCAACCAGCTGTCCTTTCCGATAGACAGGAAATAGAAGGGGATGACTGATTGCTGGGGCCATGACTCCCTCTGGGATGGCATCGCCTGGGAAAGTCCCCACGTCCATTTTTTGGATAAGATCATCGGTATATCCCCGATCGCGGAGGTAGGTTAGTATATTAGGATTGTCCCAAACTGCCTGCCTAGCGGCTTCCCACCAGGCACGTATTGCCTTAGATTTGGGGTTTTCTGCAAAAGTAAGGGGCTCCACCCCGGCTAACCGTGCGAGCTCTTCAATTACCCGGTCTTTTCCAACCCGGTTTTCAACAGCTGCGTACCAGCCCACGTTGGCATCGCAACCGAAACAGTGTCCGAAAGGTTGTCCCTCTTTCATGTTGAAGGACGGGGTTTTCTCGTCATGTACCGGACAACATGCCCAAAAATCCCGACCCCTTTTGTTAAATTTTTCCAGATGCCCAAAAACGATTTCATGGCGGAGGCGAGGGTAAACGACGTCGTCCAGCCAAATTGTTAGATCGTTCTTCACGAGATTTTCTCCTTTCTTTTATCTTTCTTTTAAGAATAGAGAGAGGGCCGCCTCTTCTGCGGCCCTCTCTCATCTATTAGATCTATAAAAGATCTAAAAGATCTACGGAACGACTAAGGTGCCAAAAAAGCCGAACAGACAAGGTTTTTCACAACACAAAAATGGCGTATAGGTCTCACTATTTGGCGTATAGGTCTCACAAAAATGGCGTATAGGTCTCACCAAACATGCTTTTTTTGGCGTATAGGTCTCACTCGCCACACCTTCGTCCGGCCAAGACAATTTGATATACATCTTCATCTGGCAGGTAAGTATAGTTTTGCAGCATTATTGGATATAATATTTCGAGGGATGACTCAATACTTTTGCGAAGCCGGTCTGGCCGAACAGTTTTAAACCCAGCAATCTCGGCCAATGTGGTTAATTTGTATTTGTGGCTAGTGAAACGGGGAACTAAGGCAGCAAACCGATAAATCAAGTTCTTTACCGGGCCAATATAACGTGGGGGAGACTTATTAGCTACTTCCAGTGCTGCAACAGGAATAGGTGCTTTAGGTATTTGATGCGATGAAAGATTGGCGGCATATATGTCGTTTAGCTTTAAAGTGGTAACAATTCGATTAAAACGCACCTTCTTGCCATCAATTTCATCGATTCTGGAAATCCAGTCCAAAAAACCGTATGTAATTTTTCTCTTTATTCTCTTGCTCTGTACCATGTAAAAATTGCCAAAGAGACGTAGGAAACTCAGGTAATAAAGCGCGTTCTCAATTTCTTTTGCTCGTTCACCGTTAAACGAAGTCCCAATTCCATTGGCGATACTGCGGAATGAAACCTGGAGAATCGGGTAATGATCCTTCTGGACAAGGAATTTTTGGGACAGAAAGGCTAGTACATCTCGAGCGATAGACCCATTTTGCGGAAGACGGTCAATAATGGAAATGGGAATCTTCAATAGTGTGTCACCCCGATACCATGACCAAAAATTTTCTTCCTTGTATTCCCCCTGGGTTTGGGCGGACGGCAGATCCCAAATATGATCGTCATCCCTGCAGAATTCAACAGGGAGAATTTGCGTTTGTTCCGAATGGTCCCACACCCAGCCCCTTTTTCGGGTCAGAAAAATCACCTCCTGAAAAACAAAACCCCGGGAACTAACACCCGGGTCCGCGTCCTGTGTTTTTCATTTACTCAAACTGCGAAGAATTCGCCACGCTTTCTTCTTCTTGTTGAGCCTTCGCCTGTTCGTGCACGTATTCCTGACTCTGCCAAAACGTCATCGCAAACGATCAAGATCATTCCGTTAACCGAAAAACTTTCCGGCTTCAATGTTCACAGCTTTGCCGCCCTTTGTTCGTTTACCAATTGCACCACGGCCGCCGATAATCTCAAAACGATTGTCTTTTACGTACTCGGCAAAACAAGGATTAAGGTGAATTTCCCGCCGCTCGAACCAGGTTGGCCCTTTCTGTTTTGGCTTGGCGGAATGCTTTTGCTTTTTCCTTCTTTTTTTGCGGTATTTGGCCTCCCGATACTCGGGCGTTATCCCGCCCCGCGCTATGACCTCTTGGTAGGGAATACCAAGTATTGTTGCAAACAAATGCAAATTATCAGCCCAATGGCGGCCTGAACGATTGAATATGAAGCGAATTACATTCCTTTTTTGATCCCACCCCAAAGCAAGGCGGTAACGATGAGCGGCTAACACAATTTGTTCCTGCGTAATTTCCATAATTTACCACCTCCGATGACAAGCCAACGCCTAGCTTGTCACTGCAAGCGGCATACTGGTAAATATAGGTATCGAGAGACCGTGAGGTCCATGGGCACCATTTTCGTCGCACTGCTGTACGCCGCGGGTTGCCACCATCTGTCATCTACCTATATCCACATGTAAATCCCAGTTGTCAAAGATCGTTTCTATGCCGAATTGAAAAAAATAGATAAATTTAAATTAAAATTTAAGTTGGTTATAAAATTTATCAATGGTTATATATTTATATTACCACCATTTTCGAAAAATGCAACCTCCAGGGATAAATATTTTCAAGTAAAGCAAGAATACTGGTTAGAAGGTTAAGCAACTTGTTATACTTAAATGTAACCGCTGGACTGTAAAGTGAGGGATATTGATGGACGTTAAATTATTAAAGTTTGAAGGATATCCGTGCAGGTTTAGACTCGGTAGATTGGTTAGTCTATTGCGAATAAGAGAAGGGCTAACGGTTCGCGAATATGCAAAACAGCTACAGATTAGTCATACATTATTGGTTTTTATCGAATCTGGGAGACAGCCTATTTCAAAAGAACTTCTTGATAAAATATCACCCCAATATTACAAACTTAGAAAGATAGCAAAAGAGATCAACGTTAGGGACGATTTAATTCAACCGCTTATAGAATTGGAAGGGATTGTTCGTTCACTTCCGGAAGACGTTCGAAGTGCTTTAAAAATAGCCGTGTTTAAATGTTTACAAGACTTAATATCTCGGTTTCCAGAAGCCGGTACAAGGATTACGGCAATTGATGGACGTGATGGGATTGTTTTACACTTCCCGGCAGCTGCATGGTTTTCTGGCAGTGACATCCGTCGGGTGCTCGAGGGAGAAGACTTCGTTGCTTTCTATCCGGCGGATGTACGACAGATATCAACACAAGTTTTGGTAGATTATCTACTGTTTTTATTTGATACAGTGGGCTACGACATACAACATAGTAGCGTACAATGCACAAACGCTTACAGTGTTGTTAATGCTGAGTGGAACGAAATCTTTTTAAGACATATGACGGATATGCTTCCCGCAACGATAGAAAAAGTGCTTCCTCCAGTTGCGTCCAGAAACCAACCATTTCAAGCAATCATTTATAATGAAAACCTCGAAAAACACAACATTAACCTCTGGAATATCAACGAATGGGGTCAATCTGTTGAATTTCTTGAAGGATGGGGCATTACAGAACCAAAGAAAAAGACACAAAAAATATTAATCGACGGGACAATAGAAGAAGATTATGATTAACAAAAAAGCCGGGCTAACCCGGCTAGCAAAACATCCACAAAGAACACACCAATAAAACTACCGCCAGCGTCCCCAATAACAACCTACTGGTCCATACTTGAGCTGCACCCTGAAAGACATAACTTCCATCTGACTGCCCGTGATTAGCAGGGAAGGGGATTAAGTTAGTAATTCCGCAAAATAAAGACATAAGGCCATATATCGGAATAATGGGCAATATAACCAAGCCCGTAAGTATACTGACTATTGGGCCGCCTAAAGCGATCCATCGGACTTGGTTTTGCGTTAGATGTCCCCAGTTCTCATCAGCGTAGTTAACTCGACCACCAGCTGGCAAGAAGAAGCGAAAAACAAAAATACCTTTTCGCCATATTACCGGCCCCCGACCGATTTCGAACCGGTTAGGCCGCACACCAATCGATATCGCCGCCATATAATGACCGGCCTCGTGCAGCAAGACGATAGCCAAGGCATAAGCACAAACAATAAGATAACTCAAAAGCATAAAACCACACCTCCCAAATGTATAATGTATAAAGATAAAAACAGCCCGGCTATCTTAAACAGCCGGGCCGTCTCTCATGTTAATCCCAGTAGAAAGTAATCTGCATACCGGGACAAGAAAAAACGAGATTCAATGCCATATCCATTTGCTTTCGCAGATGCCAAATGTCCTCTTGAGCAAATTCGCGGCTTTCTTCCAGACGATCCAACGCTTCGGTCATCAGTTGCCGCAGGGCTTGAGCTTGTCGGCTTTCTTTTTCAGCCTGTTGCAAAGCCTCAAAAAAACCATCAAAATCGCTCTCATGTAACACTTGGCTCACCTCCTAAGAATCGTACTCACTATCACCAAATAGCAAATCATCCATCTCGCGCATATAATCGTGGTATTCCTCTTCCTCCTGGATAATGTAAAGTGCCTCCCACTGGTCAAACATTACGTGCCGCTTGCCGAACGAAGGCAAGCGGACTCACCTCCTTTCAACCCCAAAATAATCCAGCACCAATCAGGCCGCGTACCTGACGTACTTTCTGACGTGGTCTGAGATGAGGATAGGTCTCGTCTATTGTCTTGCGCAGGATATGTATGTCTTCGGGCAAAAAATGCCGAATTTCTCGTATCCTAGGAGCGCCTTCCATATCAGCTTCCGTATTTGTCGTCTCTGTGATTCCCGTTGCAACTTGTACAGATCTTGAAAGATACCGTCAAAGCTCTCATTATACATATAATGCCGCCCACACGGGGCCGCCTCACCTCCTATCCAATGTGGTGTAGCCAGCCCCGCAGGGCAATATCACTCTATATCGAGCTTGATGCTTTCATACTGTGGTAACGACCAACACCAATCACAACATGGTCGAGAACATCGATTCCTAGAATCTTGCCTGCCTCAATCAGCCTCCTAGTGATGTTTACGTCGTCCGCGCTGGGTGCAGGGTCCCCGCTAGGGTGGTTGTGCACCAGGACAACTCCCGCAGAGGATGTGAGAATGGCAGGCTTAAAGACTTCCCTGGGGTGTACCGGTGTACTAGATAATCCTCCGATGCTGACTGTATTAATTGCATTAACATTGTTCTTGCGGTCCAGATAGAGAACAACGAAGTGTTCCCGATCCAGGTTCTCCATATCCAGGTGTTCCCGCATAATACGGGCCACGTCATCAGGAGAGGTAATCTTTTCCGCATACCATGGCCCGGACTCTCGGACTAACCGTGTCGTGACCCAGTAATAACATGCATCTTTCTTGCGAGATGGCGTTCTCCTTGACTCAGCCACTCGCAACTCGTCGCTACCGTAAAACAGACTCCCTTGCTTCATACCTGCAGGATGGGCCTCAGCCCATCCCATTCCCTCCTTTCGGAAATAGGTATGGGCCGAAGCCCCAAACTTAAATGTCAAAAGAAAAATGCCCGGAAAAAGCCAATTAAAGCCGTTTCCGGGCAATCTCTGTAACAAAAAAAACAACTAAGGGCGAATTGGGAAGAGTTGGGTTCCTAAAGGGATACCCTCGACTGAACCTCCCGGACCAATGATCCTTAGCCGATTATCGGCATCCAAGCAATAAAAACGATCGCACACCTCGCCTTCGTTGAGACCAGAATTCATTTCTTTGTCAGCGATCCGAATAGGGTACATTTTTGTACCTTCGGGTATGCCATCCCAAGCATCGGCACCGACTCCAACCACGACCGCTTTTCCCTCAGAATTCAAATACACATACCGATCCACCACTTAACATCACTCCTTTGATTTAATTAATATAACGACCAAGAAACGCAAAAATGGCCAGTTCGCGAAATTAATATCTCAACAAACTGACCATAAAAAAACCGAGATTAATTTTTAACTTTTAAATCTCGGTGCGTTTCCAAATTAGAATTAACAATGCCGCGCAAAACGCGGTAAAAAAATACAGGCCCTTTCATTAAAAGGGAAATTTAAATTCATGATGATATCAGGTATGGCCGCAAAATCGGCGAAAAAATACAACTTACTACTGTAATAGTACCACAAAAACAACATAAAAACAATAAGAGAGCCGTATTATGGCTCTCTTATAGCGGATTTTCTTCGGAAAAAACTTAGCACCTATAAAAGGATACACTTTACCCGTTGCGCAAAACTGTCAAAAATGGTTGCGCCTATGAATTGTGCAAATTTCCAAATACAAAAAACCCATTAAAGAAGTAATCAGTTTTGACAAACTAACAAGCTACTTTAAACTCCTTGCGGAGGTGATCACTACAAATATTTTACGATATTGAGCAAGCAAAGCAAGACATTAATTTACAACTACTCATAAAAAATTTTCATCTTTTAAGAATTCCGGTAGCAAAAGAGACGAGAACGCTGATATAATTAAGCCGGGAGTGTCCCGGCTTCCGTGTAAATGGAATAATCTCATAGGTAATTGAGGATACTGATATTGCTTTTACTCATGCGCAGGATAGGGCAACGCGGGAGCGCGACCCGAGCGGCACATGAGGTTGAGCGAGGCGGCGATACTCTATTGAGCGTCGCCTTTCTATCGCCGCCTTGGAAAACCAATGCGATAAACTCCGGGGGTTCGGGGGCAGCGCCCCCGTATCACGAGGTCACCTTTCCTTGTAGCCGATCCCCAAAAAATATCATCAGCTGCCCCATTATAATGCCCCAATCGCGAATTGGCATACTCCATTTTTTAGAGATTTCCTGTATCGAAAGATAAACCGATTTTTTGACTGCTTCGTCAGTCGGGTAAATCGTTTTAGTCTTGGTAAACTTGCGCAACATCCGATGGAATCCTTCCACTGCATTGGTGGTGTAAATCAGCCTCCGTACTTCATGCGGATACTTGAAATAGGTGGACAGTTCCGCCCAATTTGCCTCCCAAGACTTCAAAATCTGCGGATATTTCGTTTCCCACTTTTCACGAAATTCCTCAAGCCGATACTCCGCGTCCTCAAGTGTCGGTGCATCGTAAACCAGCTTCAAATCCGCCATAACGGCTTTAATATCCTTGTACGATACATACTTGGTTGAGTTGCGTATTTGATGAATCACACAAAGTTGCTGCTCTGTTTTGGGAAAAACCGTCTCGATTGCGGTTGAAAATCCGGAAAGGTTGTCCCGGCAGGCTATCAAAATGTCCTCGACTCCGCGATTCTTCAACTCGTTACATACAGTTGTCCAAAAGCTGGCACTTTCGTTTTCTGACAGCCATATGCCCAGTATTTCCTTACGACCATCCATGTTGATCCCTAAAACGGTGTACAAGCATTTGTTGATAATCCGGCTGTCCTTGCGTACTTTGAACACGATCCCATCAAGAAAAACAATGGGATAAATCGGATCTAGCGGCCTTGACTGCCACTCAGTAACAGCGGGCATTATTTTGTCCGTGATTCGGCTGATAAGGCTGGCTGAAGCCTCTACTCCGTAAATATCGCGCAGGTGATCCTCAATATCGCGAGTGGACATTCCTTTAGCATACATGGCCAAAATCCGCGCTTCAATGTCGTCGGTCCGAGTCTGGCGCTTTTCGATAATTCGTGGCTCGAACGTGCCATTACGGTCGCGCGGAACGCTGATTTCACTCTCGCCCCACTCGCTTTTTACAGTTTTCTTGCCGTAACCGTTGCGGCTATTGCCGCTGTTGTTGCCTAAAACGCTATTTTTTTCGTAGCCTAGGTGCTCATCCATTTCAGCTTCAAGCATCTTTTCTAACGCACCGGCAAAAAGATTTTTGAGTTTCGCTGTCAAATCAGCGGGGGTCGAACATTCTTCACTAATCAGAGCTACAAGTTGCATTTCCTTTTCGGTTAACTGTGCCATGGTCATTTCTCCTTTTCGTTTTATCATGGAGATTATTCCCATTTACACAGTTGAATATATATTCTC
>LFRU01000079.1 GCA_001512495.1 Syntrophothermus sp. DTU052
AGTCGACCGGCTGTTTGCCGTATAACCTCGCGCGAGGTCCCCACCAGCTTTACCGTACCGGCCTCCACCGCCTCCGGGCGCTCGGTGGTATCGCGCAGGACCAGGACCGGTTTGCCCAGTGAAGGCGCTTCCTCCTGTAGCCCGCCTGAATCGCTCAAAACCAGGTAGGACCGATTGATAAGGTTGGCGAAATCGGCGTACTCCAGGGGCTCGACCAGCTTCACCCGGGGATGATTCCCCAGCAACCGGTAAGCCGGTTCTCTCACCACCGGGTTCATGTGAACCGGGAAAACCACCAGGGTGTCGGAGAATGATTCCAGTATATCCAAGAGGGCCAGGTACACCTGCGTCAGCTTCTCGCCCCAGTTCTCACGGCGATGGGTGGTAACCAGCAGGATGCGCCGGGAAAAGTCGACCTCGGCCAGCTCCGGGGTGAAAACGTGCTCTGGATTCACCGTCTGCAGCAGGGCATCAATTACCGTATTGCCGGTAACCCAGATCCTTTCGGAGGGCACAGACTCTGCCAGCAGGTTGCTGCGGGACCACTCGGTTGGTGCAAAATGCAGGTCCGCCAGCTGTCCGGTCAGGGTGCGGTTGACCTCTTCGGGGAACGGTGAGTACTTGTTCCGGGTACGCAGCCCGGCCTCGACATGTCCCACCGGAATCTGCAGGTAATAGGCCGACAGGGCGCCGAAAAAGGTGGTGCTGGTATCGCCGTGAACCAGGACCAGATCGGGCCTTTCCTTAAGCAAGACCTCGCGAAATCCGCTCATAACCGAAGTGGCGATGTCAAACAGGTCCTGCCGCTCTTTCATGACGTCCAGGTCGTACCGGGGCACTATCCCAAACAACTCCAGGACCTGGTCCAGCATCTCCCGGTGCTGGGCGGTAACGCAGACTACGGTTTCCAGAACAGGTACAGCCTCCAAGGCTTTAACCACCGGCGCCATCTTTATCGCTTCCGGCCTGGTTCCGAATACAACCATTACCTTTTTCAATCCATCTTTCCCCCGTATAAGTCATCTCTCTACATAATATGAGATAAAAACAGCCCTGCCAAGTCAGAGCAGGACACGCCTCAGGTTCCCGGGCCATTTTATGGAGCCCGGGAACCATCCTACCGATAATATTTGCGAAGAGCCACAGACCGGTGAGCAAACCGGTTGAGTAACACAGCCGAACCATTCCCCGCTTCTCTCACCAGGCGATTTCCAGCCAGGGGAGCTGGTCCCGGGGGGTGATAGACAGGTGGACCTTGCCGTTTTTCAGCTCATAAAGAAGGTTATTGATAAGCACCCGCCCCCGGGCCGGGAGCTTGGTCAATTTATCCCAGAAGTTCAGCGTTATGTTTTGAACCCCGGCTTTGATAGCGGACGGGACGGAAGCAATTATGTACTTGTCCTGCGGCGGTTCAGGCTCAGAATTCATCCAGTTTCCCAGGCTGGCGGCTATGGTATACCTGCTGGCGGTGAGGTCATGCTGGGACAGGG
>LFRU01000103.1 GCA_001512495.1 Syntrophothermus sp. DTU052
CAGACCTCTTTACCTGCGGCCTCCACGCCGCGAAAGTTATATTATCATGCCCCTCTATCTCCAGTCAAGGCCCTTTTGACTCTTTTTCACGTTAATCTGTGGTTCCATAAAATGCCTTGTCCAGTTCTTATAATATGATAGGCGGCCCCGGCAAGTAAACCCGGAACCGCTTCCTAATGCTCTTTTTTCCTCTTTATGCGCTCGATTCTGATAGCACAGTCCGGGCAAACGGTCTGACATATACCGCACCCGGTACAGCCTTCCTTATCCTTCACAAAAACAGTAGGGGTTCCGTAAACCCCTAATTTGTCGGACCAGACGAGAACTCCGGTAGGACATTTTTCTTTGCAAAGCCCACAACCTTTGCACAGCTCGGGGAAGAGATGA
Organism: Syntrophothermus sp. DTU052; assembly: GCA_001512495.1. GTDB lineage: Bacteria > Bacillota > Syntrophomonadia > Syntrophomonadales > DTU052 > DTU052. The sequence continues at coordinate 388 of LFRU01000103.1, forward strand.
AATATCGCCTTACTGCCTTTTTCGGTCATTACGTCGTACTTGCGCAAACCATTTCCCCTCCTTTTAACCGGTTTCGAACCAGAGCCCGGCCAACCTCCATAGCTCTGTAGTTCATTTCTCTTAGTTCGGGGTTCTTTTCGAATTTATAACCTAATTTCTTTTCCAAGGCGTTACGAGTTGCCTCCACCGGAATCATAGCGGTCAGTTCCAGAACGGCTCCCATTATAATAACGTTAAAAACACGGGTATTCAGTTCCTTGGATTTTTCTACCGCCGGTATATCCAGGATCATATTGTACTGGGTTGGCAGGTCCTCTTCCGTTACTTCGAATGAGGAGTCATACATAAAAATCGTATCGGGGCCCGAATATATGCGGGTCCTGGCCATAGCTCTCTGACTAAGGGCCGCTACCACATCGGCCTTGTTGAATTTGGGTGCGCCAATCCTGCGATCGCCGACCTGGAGGAAGGCTATCGAGACCCCGCCTCTCTGTTCCAGGCCGAAGTTGGGAATATATATGGTCTGTTTTCCTTCTTCATAAGCGGCTTCTGCCATAATCTCGGCAGCTGATTGAACCCCCTGTCCCCCTTCTCCGGCCAGGACTACTCGTACCAATCTCATCTTAACCCTCCTTCCTGAATGGACTCTTCAATTCTCCAACCGGGTAAAAAGCCCCCATCTTATCCTCTAACCAGTTCCAGGTCTGTTTGGCATTGGTCCTCCAGTTGGTGGGACAGGTTGACAACGCTTCAACAAAAGAAAAACCGTTTCCTTCTATCTGGTTTTGGAGAGCCTTCTTGATGAATCCCTTTAGCTGCCGGTATTTCGCCACCGTCCCCCGGGCCACATAAGCCCCCTCGCCGGTTATACTGCTTATCATCTCCGGTCCCATGGTAGGATGACCGGTCAATTCGGGATCACGACCAAAAGGGGTGGTCTCGGTTTTCTGCCCCGGAAGGGTAGTTGGTGCCAATTGCCCGCCGGTCATGGCATAATTCGTGTTATTGGCCAGTATGAGGGTTATCTTCTCATTTCTGATAGCTGAGTTTACCAGGTGCTGTGACCCTATGGAATACCCGCCACCATCACCCATATAACCAACGCAGATCAGTTCCGGTCGGGCCCGCTTCATCCCTACCATTACCGGTGTAGTGCGTCCGTGATGGGTTTGAGTGCTGTCCAGAGCAAAAAAATTCCAGGATAACAGCGAACAACCGATATCACATCCGTAAACCGTCCGGTTTTGAATGCCGAGTTCATCAATTGCTTCGCCCAAAGCTTTTAGTATCAGAGGATGGCCGCATCCAGGACAGAATTTGTGCGGTTTGGTAGGCGCATACCAGGTTCTGGGCATGTCCGGTTGTATCATCGACACTCCCCCTTCCTTATTAGTGAATCAGGCTCTTAACCTTACTTATTATGTCCGCATCAATGATCCCTACTCCCGGCATCAACAAGGTTTCAACCGGTACGTTCTCTCCGTATATCTCCTGCTGCAGCAGTCGGGCTAATTGACCGTAAGCCGACTCTACTATCAGCATCTTTTTAACCCCTGTCTGCAGAATCTCCCGGAGCGCCCGGCCGGGAAACGGGCGGAGAGTTATCGGGCGGAAGGCACCTGCTTTTATCCCCTGGGCTCGCAGGAACCTTACCGCATCATCGGCAGAACGTGAAACCACGCCATGGGATACCACCAATATTTCGGCATCATCGCACTCCCGGCACTGGTATTCCTCCAGCTCCGGGGCCATCCGGTCATACTCGGCTTGCAGCTGCAGGACTACTTCATACAACTCATCTTCCAGGCTGTATATATTGCACAGGTGCTGTGGTTCGCGCTCAATCCCAATCCGTCCCGGCAACCCCACCAAAGGACTGGGAATTACCATTTCGATATTTCTTGCTTCAGGATCGTAAATCTCCAGAGGCTCTCGCATTTTGGCCTGGTAACCGTCTCCCAGAACGAAAGTTGGAAACCTGTATTTCCAGGCGTTATTGAAGGCTTTAATTGTGTAGTCATAAATCTCCTGATGAGTGGCGGTAGAGTAGACAATGCGGTGGCCTTCGCCATTGCCGCCGTAGGTGGTTAAGGTGACTTCCTGCTGAGAATAAATAACGGTCCCCGAGGAGGGGCCGCCTCTCTGCTGTATGATGGCCACGGTTGGCAGCCGCATGGCTTCAGCCATGCTGAAAGGTTCCTGCATCAAGGTGTTGCCAGGGCCCGCGGTAGCGGTAAATGCTTTTTTCCCCGCGATAATAGCTCCACAGACGGTAAAGCCGGCGGAGATTTCGTCCTCGGTCTGCAGGAAGTCACGACCGTACTTGGTTCCCAGCCGGGTCCAGTAATGCATGATCTCATTCTGGGGGGTAATGGGGTAACCGAACATTATATCCGCACCGGCGGCCAGAGCGGCCCAGGCTACGGTTTCATTCCCGGTCATAAAAACCTTTTTGGTTCCGGTTACTGGCTTATCCACTAAGTACACCTCCTGCCCTTAGTTTGATGCGCAAAGCAAATAATAATTCTTACCACCGGGCTGCGGGCATATAACGACTTATTACCTTGACTGGTGAAGGACCCAGGTCGGCGACAGGCAGCTCGGGCTCCAGCCTTTTTTCTACCGCGGTGTATATTACTGGGAGATTCAGGATTTTAGCCGCCTTTCTCACAATCAGCAGGCCTTCTGCGACAAACTCGATGGTGGTGAGATCCCCGAGATGGGAATTGTTGATCAACCCGTCAACCCGCTGCAGGCCTTGGACATAGTCGACTATGTCCCCCACGGTGGAGGTCATGGGACGGGCGGTGTTTATTACCGCCCATACCTTAAGCTCTTCAGACTCCAGAGCCCCTTCGACCAAATTGAGCGATGCTGCTCCGTGTGCCCCGTAGCCCACATCGAGGATTATGTCCCCGGAACGCCACATGGCCCAGCGGGCGGGGGGCGTGACCAGGCTGCCGGTCTCACCCAATCCAAAACTGTCTTCTCTCCCCCAGGCTATCACGGTCAGACCCTGTTCTTGCAGAAAGGGTTTCAGCCCTCGCAGGGTGTAAAACGGTTCCACAAAATCAAGATCCACCAGAGTTACTTTTTTGGAAGAGCGGAGCAGTTCAAGAGCCCGGTTGACAGCCAACTCGCTCTTACCGCTGGCGTACTCTCCTATGTAGGCCTCTACTATCCTGGCTGGAACGGATCTTCACCTCGCCGCATCTGGTTGCCGACATGCCCTCAACGGTCCCCGCAGGATATCCAGTTCCGCCACCGCCTAGGGGGACCCGGCAATGAGCAGGGGACGCCAACATAAATCTCTGCTCTTTTGTCATGTATAGTGTTACACAATCAGGAGTTAATAGTCGCCAAAGGCCATTGGGAAAACCCTTCTTTGAACGGCGCCGGGTGGCGGTCATGGATGGTTCAGGAATGCGGTTTATGGCCGGTCGGCGCTGCAGCAGCCGGCGGGGGAAGCGGAGGCCAACGGTTTAGCTTTGGTTCTCGCCGCAGCATGGAAAAAAGGCTATTCCGCGATGAAAAAACCCCGCGAATGCCTTTTCGCGGGGTTTTGGGGTACAAAATCGGTCCGGAGCAGTTGCTTGCGCACCGCTTACCATTCAGCCATACGTTTGTAGGTCTCATATCTTTCACGGGCGTGCTTTTCCGCCTCCTCAAACAAGACCTTCGCCCGTTCGGGGAAAGTAGCAATCAGCGAAGAGTATCTGGTCTCTCCCATGATAAAGTCACGATAGGAAGCGGTAGGTTCTTTCGAGTCCAGAATAAATGGATTTTTGCCCTCTTGTTTAAGCAGCGGGTTGTAACGATAAAGATGCCAGTATCCCGCAGCCACTGCATTCTTTTCCTCTAATTGCGAACGTCCCATCCCCAGCTTTAGTCCGTGATTAATGCAGGGTGAGTAAGCGATAATCAACGACGGTCCGGGATAACGCTCCGCTTCAATCAGGGCTTTAATCAACTGGGTCTGGCTGGCTCCCATAGCCACCTGCGCCACGTATACATATCCATAGCTGATAGCCATCAGGCCCAGGTCCTTCTTCTTGGTCACCTTGCCGGAGGCGGCAAACTGGGCTACCGCACCGGTGGGAGTTGCTTTTGATGATTGACCGCCGGTATTGGAATAGACTTCGGTGTCCAGCACCAGCACATTTACATCCTCATTTGAAGACAAGACGTGATCAAGTCCGCCGTAACCGATGTCGTAGGCCCAACCGTCCCCTCCCAAAATCCACTGGGACTTCTTCACCAGGAACTCTCGTTTATCAAGGATTTCTTTGACGATGGCCTCCATTTTAGAATCCGCCGGCTGATAGCTCTCCAGGGCTTTGACCAGCTCGGCACTGGCGCCCTTGGAGCCCTCGCCGTCATACATCTTATCCAACCAGGTATTGACCGCCTCGCGAACAGCGGCGGGTATATCTGCTTCCAGCAGTTCGCGGCACAGGTCGGCCAGGCGGTTTCTGATCTGTTTTACTCCCAGGAACATGCCGAACCCATACTCCGCACTGTCCTCAAACAGCGAGTTGGCCCAGGCTGGACCGTGCCCGCGTCTATTTGCGCAATAGGGCATCGAAGGGGCGCTGGCACTGTAGATAGAAGTACAGCCCGTAGCATTGGACGCCATCATCCGATCACCGAACAGCTGCGTGATCAGCTTTATATATGGGGTTTCACCGCAACCCGCGCAGGCCCCGGAAAATTCAAACAGCGGCACCTGGAACTGGCTTCCCTTGACGGTTTCCTTGCTAACCAGATTGTCTTTGGGTTCCAGTCCAACTGCGTAATTCCAGTTTTCAACCTCATCCATCTGTGAGGTCAGAGGCATCATCACCAGAGCTTTTTCTTTGCTGGGGCACACTTCGACACAGCTCCCGCACCCGGTGCAGTCCAGGGGAGCAACCTGCAGCCGATAGTGCAGCCCGGCCAAATCCCTGCCGACTGCCTTTCTAGTGGCAAAATTACCGGGAGCATTCTTTAACTCCTCGTCAGTAAGGAGGAAAGGCCTTATAGCGGCATGCGGGCATACGTAGGAACACTGGTTGCACTGGATGCAGTGCTCCATCTTCCACTCAGGCACCTCGATGGCAATCCCTCTCTTTTCGTACCTGGAAGTGCCTACGGGGAAAGTACCGTCTTCCCGACCAACAAAGGCACTGACCGGAAGTTTGTCGCCTTCCTGCCGGTTCATCGGCTCCATTATCTTCTCAATGAATTCCGGCAGGTCTCTGCTTTCCCGGGGGCTGTCAACCGCATCCGCCCAGCCGGCGGGTATCTCTACCTTATTAATCATCTCGACTCCTTTATCGATCGCCTGCAGGTTCATGTTGATGATGTCTTCGCCCTTCCTGCCGTAGGTTTCATAAACTGCATCCTTCATGTGTTTGATGGCATCTTCAATGGGGATAATGTTCGCCAGCTTGAAAAACGCAGCCTGCATTATCATGTTTATCCTGTTGCCCAGTCCGAGCTGAGCCCCGATTCCAACCCCATCGATGGTGTAAACACTTATGTTGTGACGGGCTATGAACCTTTTCATAGCCGCGGGCATCACTTGCTCCAGTTCTTCTACCGTGTAAGCACAGTTAATCAGGAAAGTCCCGTTATCCTTAAGATCGGAGACCATATCGTATTTCCCCAGGTACGAGGGGTTGTGGCAGGCCACAAAGTCAGCTTTGTTTATCAGGTAGGTGGAACGGATAGGTTTTTTCCCGAACCTTAAATGAGAAACGGTTACTCCACCTGATTTCTTGGAGTCATAGGCAAAATAGGCCTGGGCATACAGGTCGGTATTATCGCCGATGATCTTAATGGAGTTCTTGTTCGCTCCCACGGTTCCATCGGAGCCCAGTCCCCAGAACTTGCAGCTTATCGTACCCTCCGGTGCCGTATCAATCTCCTCCGCCACCGGAAGCGATGTGTTGGTAACATCATCCACTATGCCGATGGTAAAACGATTCCTGGGTTCATCCAGCTTCAGGTTGTCATAAACGGCAATCAGTTGTGCCGGGGTAGTGTCCTTCGAACCCAGGCCGTAACGACCGCCGACAATAACCGGTCTGCTCCCGTTTTCAAAGAACGCGGTACATACCTCCTGGTACAGCGGCTCGCCCAAGGCGCCGGGTTCTTTGGTCCGGTCCAGAACCGCAACCTTCTTAACTGTAGGGGGCAGGGCCTCCAGGAAATGTTTGACGGAAAAAGGACGGTAAAGGCGAACCTTTACCACCCCCACTTTTTCTCCCCGGTTATTCAGGTAATCTACAACCTCCTCGGCGCACTCACAGGCTGACCCCATGGCGACTATTATCCGGTCGGCATCCGGAGCCCCATAATAATTAAATAACCGGTAATCTCTCCCTGTTAACCGGGAGATCTCCCGCATATAATCCTCAACAATAGCGGGGATTGCTTCATAAAATGGATTGGCAGCCTCACGTGCCTGGAAGAATATGTCGGGGTTCTGGTTGGTCCCTCTTGTTACCGGATGTTCAGGATTAAGGGCGTTCTTTCTAAAGCTCCGCACCGCTTCGTAATCGATGAGCTTCTCCAATTCCTCGTACTCGATTACTTCTATTTTCTGCAGTTCGTGGGAGGTGCGGAAGCCGTCAAAGAAGTGCAAAAAAGGAACCCGCCCCTTGATTGCCGACAGGTGAGCAACCCCGGCCAGATCCATAACCTCCTGTACGCTGCCGGAGGCCAGTATCGCAAAACCGGTTTGGCGGCAGGCCATAACGTCCTGGTGGTCCCCAAAAATTGATAAGGCATGAGTCGAGATAGCCCGAGCCGTCACATGGATAACTCCCGGCAGTAATTCCCCGGAAATCTTATACATGTTGGGGACCATCAACAACAACCCCTGGGAAGCGGTAAAGGTAGTAGTCAAAGCCCCTGCGGCCAGCGAACCGTGAAGGGCTGCGGCCGCCCCCGCTTCCGACTGCATCTCCACAACATTGACCCGCTGTCCAAAGATGTTCTTCCTCCCTTTCGCCGACCATTCATCAACAAGCTCGGCCATGGGTGAAGACGGTGTGATGGGATAAATGGTGGCAACTTCAGTAAATGCATAGGCAACATGAGCTGCCGCGGTATTCCCATCCATAGTCTTTAGATTTCTCCCCATACTATTCTCCTCCAATTTGGAATTAATAATCAGCGATGTGATAACCTGATATGATGCCAGATACAGATAATTGTACGAAACCGGATCCGGCTTTTCAATCACCCCGCCAGGTCACCGGGGCCCTCCGGGATAAAAAATGATACTCCAATCGAAATTGTTGTATCATAAAAAAGTACTATATCCTCTAATATAGCACAAATTAGCCTCTATGGACACCGTAATATAAGACATTATTTCATGTGTAGGTCAGTATTTACATTAAGATTTGGTTAAGATTCCGTTAAGATTTAATGAAGCAGGGACTGGGGTAATGGAACCCAACCCCTGTCCCAAACAGGTGAGATTGACTTTACGGTTGGCCTCATGGCCACAGTGATGGTTGACTTTCATCTGGCCATGTATTGGAGGTAACTCAGAAACAGTATCCCGGGAACACCCAAGTATCCGGCAGTAAGCACGGTCACGACGTTAAACGGCAGGGAGAAGGATACCAACCCCCCCACATAGTTGAACAGGAACAGAAGTGCAATACCAATTCCAGACTTAACGGCCACGCTTTTGATGACCCGATAAGGTCGAAGCAGTACTCCGACCAATACTGCCAATACCGCCAAAACAATAAGGATCGTCCATACGGTATCCGCCATAGCTATCACCCCTTTAACCCCTTGTTCCTAAGCACTGTTTGCTTCCTGGCAAGAGGTATTTCCCTCCGGTTCATACGTATCGACCCTTAACTGCTTTAGCAGATACATGTACCTTTTCTCTGCGGCTTTCAGGTTGTATATAGCATAATCAATTAATTCGGGATGACTGGCCTCCTCAAATATTTTTTGTGCCGTCAGCCAATCTCTCTTGGCGTGTTCAAGCACCACTTCATCCGGCCAGAACCCGACAAGAGCATCTTCGTTATCAAAAACCAAGAGCCCTTTTAGCACCTGGCATAAGTTGTCCCAAACACCCAATTTAACCCCCCCTCAACCACATAATATGCCAGGTGTTAATTTAACATTATTGCCAATTTTATTCAGATTGCGAGCGGGTTAATGTGTTTCCCTTATATTTCGTTGCGTCCGTCCAGAGAGCGGCGCAAGGTGATCTCATCAATATACTCGATGTCTCCACCGACGGGCAAACCATAGGCCAACTTGGAAACCTTGATCCCCTGTGGCCTGGTAACCTCTGCAATATAGCGGGCAATTACTTCACCGTCGATAGTGGGATTGGTAGCAACAATGATTTCACGAACCTGTCGTTTTTCCAGGATGTCAAAAATTTTGGGAAAATCTATTTTCTGCAGGTCCAGGCCGTTAATCAATTGGAAGTTGTTATTCAGGACAAAATACCTGCCCCGGAATCCGGTTCTATCTATAGCAATCACATCCTGGGACTCCTCAACCAAACACAATAAGGAGTCATCCCGGTCCGGATCGCTGCAAACGACACAGGGATCGCTATCGGTTAAATACCCGCAGATACTGCAGTGTATAACCTTGTTCTTGGCTTCAATAATGGTATTTGCCAGTTCGGTGGCTTCTTGCGGGGAAATCCTCATGATATGCAGGGCCAACCGCTGGGCGGTTTTCGGTCCAATTCCTGGAAGCTTAGCCAACTCATCTACCAGCTTTTCCAACGGGGCTGCCAGACGCATCTTTAACCCTCCCCCTAAAACAGCCCGGGAATGTTCAGACCTCCTGTAATTTTCGCCATTTCGTCTGCTACCATTTCCTGGCTCTTTCTGAGACCCTCATTGACCGCTGCCAGGACTAGATCCTGCAGCATCTCTATATCCTCCGGGTCAACCACCTCCGGCTTGATCTTTATGGCCAGCAGTTCCTGCTTCCCGCTTACGGTTACTTCAACCACACCTCCACCGGCTGAAGCCTCCACTGTTCTTTCTTTCAACTCTTCCTGCAGTTTGGCCATTTCCTGCTGTATTTTTTGCGCCTGTTTGAGCATCTTGCCCATGTTTCCAAAGCCCATACTAACATCTCCTCACTCTATAATTTTAACCTTGTCTTTGCCGAAGATCTCAATGGCCTTGCGAACTACCTGAGGCTGCTCAGCCGTCTCCTCAAGGGTCACCAGTTCCACATCCACCGGGTAGCCTAGAACCTCTTCCAGAGCCGAAAGCAGAACCTCCTGATTTACCTTTTCCTCCATCTTTTCCCGGTGAAATTTGAGTTCTGGACGGTATCCCAGGGTCAACACCCCATCGGCTAAACCAAGCATTGCCGCCGGGACCAGCAGCGCATGGGTTGTGACCTTAATAGATTTGACCTTCTCCATAATCTCCTCCCATTTCAGGGACGGATCGGGCCCGCCTCTGCGCGGTTTTTTCTGTTTCCCAGTTTCCTGAACAACAAGGGCTTTATCAGAACCGGATTTTGAATCAGCCATATATTCCATGGCTTCCAGAAAGCCTACCTCCATTATGAACCGCTGGCCCTCATTAAACCTCAGTTCATCTGCCAGCTTGAGCAGGTGTTTGGTTACTTGGGAAAGCCTGGATGCCGTTAACCCCGGATACTGGGATATGATTTCCTCCAGATCCTCACCCGGCATAACCAGGAGGTCGGCTCTTTTATTCAGGACAGTATACTGCATCAGATCGCGGGCACATAAAGCCGCATCCCGGGCAATCTGCACCGGTTCCTTGCCCTGCTTGATCAAGGAGTTGAGATGGACTATGACCTCTTCTATCTTTTGCTCCAGCATACCCTTGAAGATGGCAGAAAGTGCCTCATGGTTAACCAAACCGAGCACATCCATTACTTGAGACTCATCAATATCATGATCCCGAAACGCAATACACTGCTCCATTATACTGAGGGCATCCCTGAGACTGCCATTGGACCTCCTGGCCATCAGTTCAAGAGCCTGATCCGTTACGTTTATTTGCATTTGGGCAGCCACATCTCTGAGCCTGTCTATAACCTCGGATATCGAAAGACGGGTGAACGCGTACCTCTGGCAGCGCGACAGCACGGTGGCCGGTACCCTGTGAGCTTCAGTGGTAGCCAGTATAAAAATGACTGAATCGGGTGGTTCTTCAAGCGTCTTCAGCAATGCGTTAAAGGCTTCTGTGGTTAACATATGCACTTCATCTATAATGTACACTTTTTTCTTGCCCTGAGCAGGCAATACCCTAACCTTTTCCCGCAGGTCTCTAATCTCATCAATTCCACGGTTGGACGCGGCATCTATCTCCAACACATCCATAAACGAGCCGTTATTTATGTCGCAGCATGCAGGGCATGTATTGCAGGGCTCGCCGCTGCCGGGTTGGGAGCAGTTCACTGCTTTGGCCATTATCTTGGCAACGCTGGTCTTGCCGCTGCCCCGGGGGCCAAAAAAGAGATAAGCATGAGCCAGCTTGCCCTCCCGAACCGCATTCCGCAAACCGGTTACCGTATTCTTTTGCCCCACCACCTCGCTGAAGGTCTGGGGACGCCATTGCCGGTAAAGGGTGAGGTAATTCATACCTTCACCATCCTCACTGTTGAAGTAAAGCTTAAACCATCTTTTCGATGCACAACCGTATTTTCCTCTTAAACCCTGCCGGGTTAGGGGAAGAATGAAAGCCAATACTGCACATAAGATGAATAAACCGGGCAGCCCCCGGTTTACAACATCATCGGATACATTGAAATCAAATGCCGCGCACCTGGCTTTGAAACTGCCTTCCGAGCGTTACCTGAGCAGTTAACTCCATTCAGGCTGCCCCACGGCACACGGGATGGATTCCTTAGTGCTGCTTCCTTCCGGACCTGACACGGTTCAGAATTTCCCGTTGCGTAGGACCTGAATATCTTCATCACTTACTTAGGCCAGACCTCACAAGACAGTCCCGGGGCCAGGAATTCGACCCTGCTATAGCGGGTTGCAGGTACAGGGCACCGCTACCTCCCCGTCTAGCGCGGCAAATCTTATTAATAAGCCCTTCCACATAGGGAAGGGGTATTTGTCTGGCGGAGAGAGAGGGATTTGAACCCTCGAGACAGGTATTACCCGTCTACTCGATTTCCAGTCGAGCGCCTTCGACCACTCAGCCATCTCTCCATAATTGGGTTTCAATTATTCCCGGGTCGCTTAGAAACACCCTATAACGACTGACTATAATATTTTACCCGGAATCGCACCCAATCGCAAGCACGAACCAACATATGCTAATATCATTGAGAAACCTTCAACAACACCATTGTTCCAAATCGCCGGCTGTACCGTACTAATCTGTCCCATGAGGAATTCTCCGTTTTCCCGGGCTCTCGTCCGGCAGGAAAAGCCGACGATGATGACGTAATAGTCTTAAGGCACGACTTGAGGTCGATCAGCCATACTAATATACACTAGGGATATCGGCTATGCAAATTCAAATATTGGTCAGTGGAAGCAGCGGTAATGCGATCTTCTTCGAACTGGGTAATACCAGACTTCTCATCGATGCCGGAATCAGCGCCCGGCGAATTGAACACAGCCTGGCCAGCATCGGTGTCAGAGCCGGAGACCTGGACGCCATACTAATTACTCACGAACACCGCGACCATATAAGCGGGGTTGATGTTCTTTCCCGTAAACACCACCTGCCGGTTTATGCTCGTCCCCGAACCTGGGATATACTTGATTTCCGAGACAAGCTGGACCGGGATTGCTGCCGCGAACTGTACGACAGCGCAGTGATAGGTCAGGTTGAAATCGTACCATTTTCTATTTCTCACGATGCTGTTGACCCGGTCGGTTTCTGCCTTTATCACCGGCAATCCAAGTATGCAGTTGCTACCGACCTGGGAGTGGCTACTCCCGTGGTTCGGGAAGCCATGGGATATGCCGATGCCATCATCATTGAAACCAATCATGATCCGGACATGCTTAACCACGGTCCCTACCCGCTCTACCTTAAGCGGAGGATCAGAAGCGCCGTTGGCCACCTGTCCAATACCGATGCCGCCGAGCTCCTGAGCTGTATTGACCGGAAGCCCTCCGTCCATGTTTTTTTGGCCCATCTCAGCCAGAACAACAACCTGCCTGCACTGGCGGAAAAGACTGTCCGCGAACGTCTGCTGGAACAGGGCTGCGAGGTAGGGCATGAGGTGGTATTACATATGACCTACCCGGACCGGATTTCGGGTTA
>LFRU01000097.1:0-209 GCA_001512495.1 Syntrophothermus sp. DTU052
GGGCCATCAGCACCGCCGATAATACCAATCGTCGCCGCCTCCGCCGCCGTGAATCCCAGAGCCAGGGCTCCAAAGAAGGTTAAGTAAACCCCACCCTGAGCCGCCGCTCCCAGGAGAAGGGTTTTGGGGTTGGCGATCACCGGGCCGAAGTCGGTCATGGCCCCGATACCCAGGAAGATCAGCGGCGGAATTATCGCCCACTCTTCCCC
>LFRU01000097.1:415-1522 GCA_001512495.1 Syntrophothermus sp. DTU052
ATTCCCTTTTTTCCAGCCGGATGGCGAGTTTTGAACTCAGGTTAACCATTATTTGGAGGAATATCATAACAACAGAAACCCCCATTATTCCCGAAACAAAAGCCGTCATTGCTAATGACATACGTACGCCTCCTTTCAAACAAGGTTAACGACCTCGGCCCCGCGCCCAAGGTTTGATTGCAAAATCATCCAGAAAAGTTGCAACACCGAACCCATTCCTATATACTTAACAGTAAGTAAAATTATTGTTCTTGTCAATAGCGCAGTCAATACTTCCGTATCAACTGGGTGATAAATGCGAAAGGGGGTGATTCCATTTTAACAGGCAGTCCCCCTCCGGGGAAAGAATACCTGCGAAGAGGAGAATAATAGAACTGGAGACGCATTAACACATATAAATTGAGAAAAGAGGTGTAATTTAATGGAAAAGATCTGGATGAAACACTGGCCCGAGGATATTCCGAAGGAAGTCGTTTTTAGTGAGGGGAAAATTCCAGCCTTTGAGCACCTCCGGATCCATGCCCGGCGTAATCCAGACAAGCCGGCCATAATCTATTACGGAAGAGAAATCAGTTACCGAGAACTTGATGAGTCTTCGGACAGGTTTGCCAATTACCTTCTGGATCTGGGTCTGGTGAAGGGAGACCGGGTAGGCTTATTCCTGGGAAACAGCCCGCAGTATGCAATAGCACACTTCGGGGTTCAAAAGATGGGTGGAATCGTCTGTCCCTGCTCTCCATTATTTAAGGAAATGGAACTTAGCTACGAGGTCAACGATGCCGGTATGAAATGCCTGGTTACATTAGACCTGTATATGCCCATTGTGAACAACGTATTGCCGGATACCCCTTCTCTCCTAGGCGTCGTTACCACCAGTTTCCGTGATTACCTGCCTGCAGAACCTACGCTTCCCCTGGTAGACTACATGAACATTCCGAAACAAACAATCCCGGGAACTCAGGACTTCGTCGAAATCATGACCAATTGGCGGGCCGATGCGCCGTCAGTAGAGATCGATCTTGACAACGATATCGCACTGTTTGAATATACCGGCGGCACCACTGGACTTCCTAAAGGAGCCATGCTGAGCCATTATTCTCATATTTT
>LFRU01000097.1:1607-4227 GCA_001512495.1 Syntrophothermus sp. DTU052
TATGACCTAAGCAGTCTGGAACTTAACCTGTGTACCTCGTTCGTCGTAGCCCTGAATGAACAGATATCTCAAAAATGGAGGGATTTTACTGGAGGTTGTGAGTTGCTTGAAGGTGCCTACGGTCTGAGTGAAACGCATACCGCCGATACTTTCTGCCCCCGCCATCGGATTAAGTATGGCAGCATGGGGATTCCCGGCTATGAAGCGGAGTTCAAGATCGTGGATTTCGACAACAAGACCAGAGAACTGCCCATTGGCGAAGAAGGAGAGATAGCTCTCCGTAACCCCGGTTGTATGAAGGGTTACTGGAACAAGCCGGAGGCAACCGCTGAAACCCTGATCGACGGCTGGGTCTTCACCGGTGATGTGGGCAGATTTGACGAAGACGGTTATCTCTACTGGCTGGGCAGAAGGAAGGAAATGATCAAGGTATCAGGCTTTTCGGTATTCCCGGAAGAGGTCGAAAGCTTGCTCAACCAGCACCCGGCCGTTCTGGAAAATGCGGTCATACCGGTCCCGGATGCAAAGAAAGGCGAAGTTGTCAAATCATTCATTGTGCTGAAACCGGAATATGCAGGCAAGATTACCCCTGAGGAAATCATCAATTGGGCGCGGGAGAACATGTCCCCTCACAAGGTTCCTGTCTACGTAGAATTCCGGGAAGATTTACCCAAACAAGGAGTTAAGCTCCTGCGTAGGATTCTTCGTGACGAGGAAGAATCCAAAACAAGGTAGTAAAAATGCAATCCTTATGGCATTATAAAAATAATGTATAACGCAATTATTCATTGATATTAGGAAGGTGTAATTTATGACGACCCCAAAGAACCAATTGGATGATAAGATCCGCCCTGAGTTGGCCGAGATGATTCAGCGCCATTCATATGGCTTGGATGAGAACCGCCCCGATGCTGTCGAACGCCGGAGCAAGAAAAATCAACGCACCGCTCGTGCCAACGTAGAGGACCTGTGTGACCCCGGGAGTTTCATTGAATACGGTGCGCTGGCCATTGCGGCTCAACGCCGGAGACGTTCCGAGGAGGACCTTATTGCCAGAACGCCTGCAGACGGCCTGATAGCCGGATTAGGATCGGTTAACGGCTCCCTGTTTGGGGAGGAAAAGTCCCGCTGCCTGGTAATGGCCTACGATTATACGGTTCTGGCCGGTACCCAGGGTTATTTCAACCACAAGAAAATAGACCGCATGCTCAGGCTGGCCCACCAGCAGGAAATCCCCCTCATCCTCTTTGCGGAAGGCGGTGGCGGAAGACCGGGCGATGTGGATGCTGAAGGAGTAACGATTGCGGGCCTGGACCTAACCACCTTTGCCCAATTTGGTGCATACAGCGGGAAAGCTCCAATGGTCGGCATCGTTTCAGGACCCTGTTTCGCCGGTAACGCTGCTCTTCTGGGGTGCTGTGATGTTATTATCGCAGCCAGGAATTCCAACATAGGAATGGGCGGGCCGGTAATGATTGAAGGCGGTGGACTGGGGACATATCGAACTGAGGATGTCGGCCCTATTGATGTCCAGTCCAAAAATGGTGTGGTCGAC
The DNA here is from genome assembly GCA_001512495.1 of Syntrophothermus sp. DTU052. Classification (GTDB taxonomy): domain Bacteria; phylum Bacillota; class Syntrophomonadia; order Syntrophomonadales; family DTU052; genus DTU052. Next base: position 3,163 of record LFRU01000097.1, read on the forward strand.
ATCGTAGTGGCTGATGATGAGGAAGCCGTAGCGGTGGCCAAGAAGTATCTCTCCTACTTCCAGGGAGAGGTTGCCGATTGGGAAGCGCCGGACCAGATGAAGCTCCGCAAGCTGATCCCGGAGAACCGCCGCCGGGTCTATGATATGCGAATTGTGATTAAGACCCTGGCTGACGTTGATTCCTTCCTGGAGTTGAAGCCTGATTACGGTAAGGGAATGATTACCGGCTTTATTCGCATTGAAGGTAAGCCTTTCGGGATTATGGCCAACAACTGCCGCCACTCGGCCGGAGCTATTGAGGCTGAGGATGCTGACAAGGCGGCCCGCCTGATGCAGATATGTGATGCGCATGGGCTGCCCATCATTTCACTGATCGATACCCCCGGATTTATGGTGGGACCGGATATTGAAACCCGGGCTCAGGTACGTCACGTGTGCCGCATGTTTGTAATCGGCTCCCATATTTCAGTACCTTACTTCTCGGTAGTCACCCGCAGGGGATACGGCCTTGGTGCCATGGCCATGGCCAAAGGCGGTTTTCATGAATCCGCCTTCTGCGCGGCCTGGCCTACCGGTGAGTTCGGCGCCATGGGTCTGGAAGGCGCAGTCAAGAAGGGCTTTGAAAAGCAGCTTAACGCCATCGAAGACCCTGCAGAGAGGGAAGCACTTTACAACAAATTGCTCAATCAGATGTATGAAAGAGGAAAGGCGATAAACATGGCGTCATATCTGGAAATTGACGCGGTTATCGACCCGGCGGATACCCGCCGGTGGATCCTGAAGGGTTTGATGTCAGCACCACCGAGGACGAAACCGAGCCAACGCCCCTTCGTTGACCCGGTGTAGACCTTACCCAACCTGTTCCCGTTAAAGCCGGAATAAAAAGCCGGTTCAGCCCACCTCCGGTTGTACTGAACCGGCTTTTTTGTTTGTGACAGCAGGAAGCGTGGCGACGGTCCCCTTGCTCTCTCCGGTTGACTCTTATCTCAGGTATCCCATCTTCTTCGCGCCAAACATCAACTCGTCACGGAAGTCCGGGTGAGCAATAGAGATCAGGTTCTTTAC